>NZ_BAAGPH010000139.1:0-32188 GCF_054784355.1 Alkalibacterium psychrotolerans
CGTTAGAGTGCGTCATGTGAATTCATCCTGTCTATTGAGAGTTAGTGGTAACTTCAATATAACATGAAATTCACATGGCGTTTTTTTATATTAGCCTAGGTGGCTAACTTCATTATAAAATCCAGCTAAATCTTCTTCAGTTGTTACATCGTCTTCAAAAATAATAATCCAGGCACCGTCATCAGAAACGCCTTCAAGCAGTGAATCTTCGTCGCTTACACGAACTTGAGTCGCACCAGTCGTTACATCAGAATCTTCACCGTTCTCATCAGTTTCCTCGGTCTCTTCTGCTTCTTCTACTACCTCACCGGAATCGTCAACCGTTTCATCCGCTGTGTCTTCGTCGTTTCCACAAGCAGCTAGTAATCCCATGCTTGCTGTGATTAACAATAATTTGTTCCATTTAATCATGTTTGTTCCTCCTACCGTTTTTTGTTGTGATTTAATTCACATTAATCATAACATGTTTCAAAAAGATGTCAATTATATTTTGAGAAGAAATATCTAATTTATAATTATTTTCATCACGAAAACTGTTAAGTAGGTATTTTAGAACCACATAATAATGTGAATTTTTCACTATTACAAAAACTAAAGAAAGGATATTACATGTTTACTACATCACTTTAAGAGAAGTGTCAATTTTTCTTCTATCTTTTCAGGGGTGTCAGCAGGTGCAAACCGCTCAACACTCTCAGCTTCCGGAGCCACTAGGAATTTAGTGTAATTCCACTTTATTTTTTTACCTCCAGTACTGTCTTTCAAGGATACATAAAGTGGATGCGCATCCGAACCGTTAACTTTAATTTTTTCATATAAAGGAAAGCTTACAGAATAGTTCATCTGACAGAATGTTTTTATCCCTTCACTGTCCAGTGGTTCCTGATGCATGAACTGGTCGCAAGGAAACCCGAGGACGACTAATCCGTCTTCCTTATATTTTTCGTGCAGTTCCTGAAGGCCTTCCAGCTGGTTCACAAGACCACATTTACTTGCGGTATTTACAATCAGTAACCAGTTGTGTCGATATTCCTCCAGTGTTGTTTTCTCCCCATCAATTGTATTTACGTCAATGTCATATATACTCATTTACTACACACTCTCTTTCTCATTTTTTTTCGGTCTCTAGATAGTGGAAAACGCCCTCTCATTACCACTTCAAGAAGTATTGTAAAGAAAAGGCGCTGCTCGGTTATTTTACTGTAATTATTACTTTAATACCATTTGGATCAAATACTACCACTGCATGTTCTTCTTCTGTAAAATCAACCTTATTTTGTTCGAAGTGAGCTTTCAGCTCGGTCATCTTTTTATCTGATGAGAGTTGAATGCTGATTGACTGGAGTCCGTAATCTTCTTCACTGCGAACAGGTAAATTGCTACCGGCCCACGTATTCGTTCCAATATGATGATGATAGTCTCCGCCTGCCAGGAAACGTGCCTGGGCACCAAAGTAATCCTTTAATGACAGTCCCAAAACATCAGAATAGAACTGCTGTGTATCGTCCAAGTTTCTCACGGACAGATGCATATGTCCGATTACTGTTCCTTCAGGCATCTGCTGGATAATGGCATCGCTGTCACGACTGTCAAGCACACCTTCCCCATCCATTTGCTCTGTCGTACCGGGTATTCTTCCGTCTTCATGTACGGTCCATGACTCTCTTGATTTGTCCCGGTATATTTCAATGCCGTTACCTTCAGGATCTTCCAGGTAAATCGCTTCACTGTAACCATGATCAGAGGCTCCTGAAAGAGGCGTCTGTTCTTTCAGCAGCTTATACAGTACATTTCCCAAATCGCTTCGTTCAGGCAGAAGAAAAGCCGTATGGAACAAACCCGCTTTCTTTTCAGGCGGCCATTCTTTGGTCCCTTTCTTTAAATTAAGCAGCGGGCGTTTCTTAACCCCTAAAGTTATTTCCTGACTGGTCTGATTCAGTTCAGCTAAACCAATTTTTTCAGTATAAAAGTCGCGCATACCATTTAAATCTTTCACAATTAAGGTTACGGGACCTAAACTCATGTGTTCATCGATGATAAACATCTATTTCATCCTCCTGACATTTTTGTACTTACTATTTAATAGTATCACGAATTCGATACAAAGTCTGCCTGATTATTTTATTCTGAAATGATTCATCTCGACTTCAAATGATACTACTAGATAGCCTACAGTATTGTTAAAGGGATGGCTTGATCTACAACAAACAAAAAATCGAGAAAAAAGAAATTAGCCGCCCTTAAACCAGACCAGATCATCACCCTTTTTCTCGATTAAAGACTTCATTTATCTTCTATCTTCTTTGCTGATAATGTCCGCTACTTGCTGGCCGCTCAATGTCACCATCGGCATCCCCCCACCCGGATTAACAGAGCCTCCCACAAAATAGAGACGATCAAATTCTGTACTGACTTTTGGGAATTTAAAGCCTTTGTTCTTTTTACGGTCTGAAACAACACCATAAATAGCACCACGGGTAGAATAGTACGTTTCTTCAATATCCACAGGTGTCCATTGGTCTTCGACCACAATATGTTTTCTCAAGTCTGTCAGACCCATTTTTTCGAGTTTAATCAGCACCCGTTCACGAAGGTCTTCGTATTCTGCATCGGTAAAAGGTTTATCCTGAATATAGGGGATATGCGGCAGCACTTTAATATTCTCATAGCCATCGGGAGCCTGGCTCACATCCGTTTTGTTGCTGTTAACCAGATAAATGGTGGGATCGTCCGGCAGCAGTTTATCCTGAAAAACAGTTTTATAGTTTGCTTTGGAATCCTTTGAAAAGAAGAAATTGTGATGCGCGAGCTGAGGATACAATCGATTCACACCTAAGTGAAGCACCAGGCCAGAGGCAGCCGGTTCGAATTTTTCTTCCATCTTATCTGTCACGTTTGAATCCACGTCAAGTAACCGATTATACGTAGGAATCACTTCCATATTGGAAACGACCCGGTCTGCTTTGATGTATTGACCTGAAGACAGCTTCACGCCTGTCACTGTTGTACTGTCAACCGTAATTTCGGTCACTTCCGTATTCGTATGAAGAGACACTCCCACCTCTTCTGCCAATTTCACTAGACCTTCAGACAATTTATGCATGCCGCCTTGGACATACCACAAGCCTTGAGATTTTTGAACATATGCCAGCACATTCAATATAGCCGGTGCAGACTCAGCAGACGAGCCGACGTATTTAATGTAGTATTTCAGCATATCCTGCATGTAAGGATTGGAAATCCGCTTTTCAACTCCCTCAGCCATTGTATGAAAGTAGTCAAATTTTCTAAGTGACGACAGCACACCGTGGTGCTTGAAAACGGCTGGTAAATCATCCAGTCCTTTATCGAAATAGCCTGTTTCAGTAGCCTCGTATAATTTCTGAGTATAATTCAAGTAATCTTGGTATTCCTGCATATCTTTTTCGCTTAGCTGAGGATTATTCATTTTCATCTCATCCAAATCATTATACAGATCAAGCACCGTTCCATCAGTGAAAAACGATCGCCATTCATGGGACAATCGTTCAATCGGAACATAATCATTCAGCTGTTTGCCACTTTGTTCGAACAAGCGGTTAAAAATATGGGGCATAGTTAGTATAGACGGCCCTAAGTCAAAGCCGAAGCCATCTTTTTCTAGTCTATTCAGCTTGCCGCCGATATGACTGTTTTTTTCATAAAGAGAGACTGTATAGCCTTTTTGTGCCAGTGAAATTGCTGACGACAAGCCGCCCAGTCCTCCGCCGATTACAATAATATCTGATTTGTTCTGATTATCGGGATTAACCATTCACATTGCCTCACTTATTTTAGACTTTAGTTTTCTGATAGTTCCTTTTTCACTTCATTAAGAATGCACATTTTTTTAAGAAAGAAGTTTTATTTCTTCTGGTTAGACAATCATAATTGTTTTGTCTAACCGTATCTAAAATAGCCGCATATATCCTTGAAGACAAGGCAACTGGAAATTGGCTGTCTTCATCAAATAGGTGCAGCGTTTTTTTAAAATCCAAGTAAAGCTGCTCCGCTCGAACCGCCATGCTTTCCCATATCACGATAAATGGGTCGTTTATTTTTGCTTCACTTAAGTCTTGAACTGAGTAGCCCACTTTATTCATCAAATCTTCCGGGAGGTAAATCCGGTTGATCTCGCTAAAATCTTCGCCTACATCTCTTAAAATATTTGTCAGCTGCATAGCTATTCCTAAAGCAATGGCTGACTCTTCCAGTACGTAATGATTTTCTGTGGCAATAATAGGCAAAAGCATCAATCCCACAGACCCGGCCACGTAATAACTATAGTCCTCGACTTCTTTAATAGAATGAGGCTGCTCAAAATGATAATCCATCGACTGTCCTTGTAACTGGTCGTAAAAAGGTTCAATCGACATAGCATATCTGTTAAAAACATCTCTTAAAGCTCGCCAGATAGGATGATCGGGCTCATCTCCCTGTTCAAATTTTGCAAGTTGATTATTCAGGCTATTTAAGGCTTCCGCCTGTTCGACTTTGGTTTCCGCCTCATCAATGCTGTCATCGGCTAGCCGACAGAAAGCATAAATCGCGTAGACCGCCTGAGCTTTTTCTTTAGGTAGTTTTGAAAAGGCAAAGTAAAAACTTTTGGAGTGTTCTTTTATGATTTCTTCACAGTAGGCATAGTCCTGCCTCATACTGGAAAAGTCCGTTCGTTCTTTTTCGATAGCAATTCCTCCTCCACTTTAGCGTGTGGTCAAGAGGGGTGTTCGGTATCTCCACACCCTTATAACACTTGTCACTTTATATGTATATATAATAGTAGCATACTTCTAATCCGAACTATATACGAAAACCTTTGAAGGCATAAAATCTTCATATTTTAGGAATCACTCTTAATGGCTCAAAAAAAGAGCTGTCCATTAGTTATGAACAACTCTTTTTATTCACATTGATTAAAGTAAGGTAGCATCCAGATAACCCAGCTTACGTGCTTCTTTCACACGCTCCTGGTCTTCTTCGGTGATTTTTAGTAGAGCCGGATTTTCAAGAATCATTTCATAACCATATTCCTGCACACCCGCTCTAATAATTTCACGGTCAATACCAGTTACAATAGCCAATATCTCTGCCGGTTTTTTGTCTTTGGCTCTCTCATCAGAAACTTCTGTAAACAACATGGTAACTCCTCCTTTCCAGTTCCTTCACCTATTTGTCACCATAAGTATAACATGAATGTAAGCGTTTGAACAGAATCAACCACCCACTTATGAATATTTAATAGTAATTCAGGAATTTTCAGGAGCCGATCAGCTGTTTTTATACACCTTATGTTATTTTTTCTGCATGGAAGGGCCTTGGCAGTGTAACCAGGAAAGTTAGACCGAATCCAACTAGTGAAAACAGCCCGGCAATCAAGAAGACGGATGTTTCTACTTCAAAGAGACTGAGTAAAAAAGGACCCACGAGTGCTGAAATCCCATAAGCCTGATAAAGAATGCCATAGTTGGATCCGAAATAGTAGGACCCAAAATAGTCACTGCATACAGCAGGAAAGGTTGCAAGAAAGCCACCAAAACAGCTGACAATGACACCCAGCACAGCAAAATAAGTAACGGCATTAAGCGAGAATAAACTGAGTGAGATCATTCCAAAAGCAGTAAGCAGAAAGAGAGCTGCGAACACACGAAGACGTCCGACAATATCAGATAATGCTCCCCAGCCCAAGCGGCCGATTGCATTAAATACTGCCGCTACAGCTACAGCCAGTCCGGCTGTTTGTGGAGTCAAACCTACTATATCTCGTGCAATATCCTGTGCCATGCCAATAACGAGCAGACCGCTTAAACTGCCAAAGAAATACATTACCCACAGAAGGTAAAAAGCCTTTGTCTTCAACATGTTCAGTGTTGAAAAATCATTCTCATTAACAATGACTTGGCTCTTTTCATTTTTTTCCGGCAGACGAAGAAGGCTTGCACCATATAATCCAATGACGCCATAAACCAGGCCCTGAATCATAAAGGTAGCCGACACACCGAAGGAACGTATTAAATAAGAAAGAATAAAGTTAAACAGGAAACCTCCCATACCAAATGCTCCAATAATAATACCCGTAACCATGCCTTTCTTTTTAGGGTACCATTTTAAACTTGTTGACAGTGGACAGACATAGACCATCCCTACTCCAATTCCACCGAGTAGACTATAGCCTAAATAAAGCATCATTAATGTGGTGGCTTGTGAAGCAATTATCAGCCCCAGACTGAAACAGATGATCCCTATGGTAGCTACTTTTCTCGGACCAATTTTATCCTGGAGTCGACCGGAAAAAATAGTGACGAATGCAAATATAAAAACAATTAGCGAATAAGCCGTGTAGACTTCTGTACGACTCCAGCCAAATGTTTCTGAAAGCGGCTGGTTGAACAGACTCCACGTATATATGCCGCCTATACAAAGCTGCATCAATACACCGCCCATTAGAACTTTCCATCGATTAGTCGATTGATTCATAAACTTCTCCCCTTTTCCTGAATTATTATATCAGGTTTTTATTTTGAAGTTCAAACTATTTTTTTGAGTGCTGGATTATTCTTTCCCTTATACAGGAACAATATGTTAATGGTATACTAATCTGTAATAGAAAGGTGTGATGGTCTTGCTTGCAGTACTTATTCAATCTATTCAGTTTTTACTGGTTATTTTAGCCGCTTACTTATTTAAACAATTTAAACTGCTCCGTTCAACGGATGGAGTAGCCTTACAGAAAATCATATTAAACCTGACACTGCCTGCCACGATCGTAGTAGGCTTCAATGGCGTAGAAGTGAACCGCATCCTGTTTCTGATGATAACTCTAGGACTTCTGTCAAATATTGTTCTAGTGACTCTCGGAGGATTTTTCTGGAAAAATAAAAAAGCGCCTATTCAGTCACTGATGATGTTCAGCCAGGCCGGGTACAACATAGGGAACTTCACCATTCCGTTTGTCCAAGGTTTCTTTCCCGCAGCTATTCCTTACATTGGGAGTTTCGACATGGGTAACGCCTTGATGCTGTTCGGCGGTTCACCCATGATAGTGGATAAAATGACTCATCAGAATCACACTAATGACAGCTATCTGAAACGACTGCTGCGTTTGTTCAAATCGCCTTCTTTCACAACTTACATTATTATGTTTCTTCTCGCATTAATCGGCATTGTTCTCCCGGCTCCGGCTTTAAGTATATTTGAACTCTTCTCAAGCGGAAATGCTTTTCTATCCATGTTCATGGTCGGACTCTATCTGGAAATCAGAATTGATGCCGTTTCGTTCAAGCGTGTCAAGCAGCTGCTTATCACACGCTACTCCTTAGCTGTACTGGTGGCTTCACTGTTTTACCTGGCATTACCATTGCCGGATTTGGTGCGAATTTCTCTGGTATTAGTGGCTTTGGCACCTATTGGAACCGTTTCTACCATCAATATGATTGTGTATGGTAACAGCCGGGCACTCTCCAGCTTCCTTTCATCGGTCAGCATCATTGTCTCGCTTGTCCTGATGACTGGTGCCTTACTGTTAATCCTCTAACTTAAGATAAAGCGTTTGTTTTCGCTTTCATAATCAATTAAACTGATAGTAGACTAAGTGAGAGGAATGAAAAAATGAAGGAGATTATCCCTAGTTATACATTAAATGACGGCATGCGCGTCCCCTCAGTCGGCTTCGGTACTGACCGGTTTAAAGGCGCTGAAGGTGTCCTGACTATTAAGCAGGCAGTTAATAATGGCTACCGCTTTCTGGATACAGCTTACAGCTATGACAATGAGGCAACCGTCGGTAAGGCGGTCAGGGAAAGTAACGTTTCTCGAGAGGATATTATCGTTTCCTCGAAACTGCCGGAAGTGCATCACCCTTATGATTCCGCAGTACAGGCTATTCAGGAATCACTCTACCGCTCAGGTCTGGATTATTTTGATATTTACCTGATCCACTGGCCTGATCCAAAGCAGGATAAGTATGTCGAAGCCTGGCAGGCTCTCATTGATGCGCAAAAATGGGGGCTAGTACGTTCCATAGGGGTGTCGAATTTCCATCCGGATCAGATTGAACGCCTTAAAGAAGAAACCGGTGTGCTTCCCGTAATTAATCAGATTCAGACTCACCCGTATTATGTACAGGAAGAGCTGATTAGAGCCAATGACGAACATAATATCCTGACACAGTCCTGGAGTCCACTGGGCAGTCGGATGGCAGATGATTTACTTGAAAATACCACCCTTCTGGAAATCGCTCAGCAGCACAGTAAGTCAATTGGGCAAGTTATCTTGAGGTGGCACCTTCAATTAGGCTATATGCCGATACCACGGTCCAGCTCACCAGTCCGCCAGAGTGATAATTTGAATGTATTTGACTTTGAGCTGACTGAACAAGAGATCCTGACTATCTCTTCTTTAGCTAAACCCGATGGAGATATTTACGGATAACAAAAGAAACAACCATCCAATGGCAGCTGAACTGCTTTTGGATGGTTGTTTTTATCTGTAGTATTACGGAAGAAATTGATGGCAGCAAAGACTATCGTTTATATCAATTGCCTTTGCGCTTTATTCATACTCCTCAGGCATGATTAGTGCCAGAACAATATACAGCAGAACATTGGATGGCAGGATCACAAATAAAATTCTGACCGCTAATGATGAGATGCCAAAAAACTCTGCCAGCCCTCCGCATACTCCTGATATCACTCTGTCACGTGATGATTTTCTCAATTTATTGCCGTTCATTTTGCTTCCTCCTTTGTATCTAATTATTTGTATACAGTTTATCATACTTAAGACAAGCACTATACTAATGACCCTTTTACAAAGGAATAGACAAAATCATTATGTATTAAATTATCCAGACCTTAAAACCTATTATAAATATACAAAACGTTCAGCGGCTAAATTAGAATTAGCCGCTGAACGTTTTGTATCAATTTCCTCTATCTAATGTGATGCAGCCTTCATACTTAATCAAACTGAGTACTATAGCTTTTCCTCATTATTCTTTCGGCATGATTATTGCGAGGATAATATACAGCAGAAAATCCAGCGGGCCGAAGATAACGAATAATATCCTCACTAAAAGTGAAGAAATACCAAAGAATTCTGCGATTCCACCGCAGACACCAGCTAAGACGCGGTCAGTCCTCGAACGGGTCAGTTTTTTTCTATCCATTTTTTGCCTCCTTAAGTGCTTTTACTTCTTTATAGTTTATCACACTTTGGACAAGCACTATACTAATGACCCTTTTAGAGATATTCTTTTCGCCTTAAGTAGATGGCCATTCCGATACCTAACAGAAAAGATACCGCAATAACCACTACCGTTCCAAATGGAGACTGCCGTCCGATTAAGCCCCCGGTATTCATTCCAAATAAGCTGAAGATAAGTGTCGGAATTGAAATAACCAGTGCAATTGACTGGAGAAACTCCATTATACTGTTCAGTTTATTATCAATACTATCAGACAACAAGCCACTGGCTGACTCCACAAGTTCCTTGTACAAATGAATTCTGAAACGGCTTTTTTTGATTGCCATAGCTGCCTGCTCTCTATTTGATTGAGATGTTAAACGAGTTGATAGCCCATTGTTCAGCCAGGACATAAGGGTTTCTTCTAAATCGTCCAGACGACGTGAAAAAATAACCAGTTCCTGTTCAAGTTCAGTCAAATTAAGCAGGACTTCTCTATTCGCTTTGACTTCTGCCTCTCCTTTTACTTCTTCAATGGAGACTTCAATCTCATCAAGTTTGGTGTTAATTATCTGATAAAGTTCGTTAATCCACTGCGTGACTATGCTTAACGGTTGCGATAGCTGCACCATTTCTTTTTCCAGAGAATTCAGCTCGATTCCATCAGCCAGGACTATAAGAAGGTCACTCGTATAAAAAAAGGTCAAAGATTTTTCGGCAGCGGGCATTTTTCCATAGGCGGACTTTTCCCATAATGGCAGATGAAGCACACTCATATTTTGACAATGTCCGTTAATACTTTCCAAGTAAAACGATACCTCTTTTTCCTGACATAGTGTTAAATAACCATCAGGGAGTCCATATGCGTTCTTGAGTGTATCGCTTTCTGTTTTCGATGGTTGAGATACAAGCACCCAATTTCGCATACGATTATCTAAATGTGTCTGTCCTTTTTTCAGCATGGCTATCCCCTCTTCAGCTCATCCTTATATTTAAATTAAGCATACCTGAACCCACCTGTTTTCACTAGAAATAACTCTTTTTTTTAGTCTAAAGCAGTCCGAATGAGCGAGCAGTCAGAAAATAGTGTACACTATTATAAAACCACTGAAAGAGAGGACAAGCTTTAACAGCTTAACTACTGATGACTAGTTCCCTATTGATTGTTTTAAGTTTCGTCTTTATTCATTTCTTATCTGTATACTTGCGGCTGCCCAAAGTAATTCTGCGTAAATTTATTTCATTTACAGCTGGAGTTGGTATCAGTTATGTCTTTGTTCACCTGTGGCCACAAGTTGCCCATGCTCAGTCTGCAGCGGAGGAAGCTATCTTCTGGCTGGAGGGTCACTTTCTTCATTATGCCTTTTACCTTATGGCTCTGTTCGGTCTGGCTGTATTCTATTCGATGGACCGGTTGATAGCCCGTGCCTATGAGGATAAAGATAAAACAGATCCGAACCTCGTCGAGTCTAAACTCTTCTGGTCACACATGACTCTCTTTGCACTCTACAATGCCATGATTGGGTATCTACTCTCCCATCGTGAAGAGTCCGGTTCAACACTTGTCATCTTTTTCATTGCCTTTTCTCTACACTTTGTCACTAATGACTGGGGGCTCCGGCATCACCACGAAGCGGTTTACGACAAATACGGTCGGTACATTCTGTCTCTGTCCATATTTGCCGGTTTTTTGCTGGGAGTATTCTCTGAATTCCCTGAGTATGCGATAGGCAGTGTTGAAGCTCTGGTGACCGGTGCCATGACCTTGAATGTTATCAAACACGAACTGCCCTCTGAAAGAGAAGGCAATCTGGAAGGCTTTTTAATCGGTCTGGCAAGTTCCGGACTCCTGTTTATTTTCCTGTAAAAAAAGCAAGCCCCGTCGGATACTTTAGCATCCAGCGGGGCTTGCTTTTTACTTTTTAGAGAAGACTCATGAGTTCTTTAATGTCATTAATCATGAGATCTGACTGCTCCAGTTCACTTTTTCTTCCGTAACCGTAAGCACAGCCTATTGATGAAATGTTCTTCAGTTCGGCGACTTCGATATCCTGAAATCTATCCCCTATTACCAGAAAGTCATCATTATAATCCTCTCTGATTAGCTGAACAATTTCTTTCTTGGTCTTTTTAAACTCATACTGTTCTGTACAGTAAAGTGCCGTAAAGTACTCATTCAAATTAAATTTGTCTGCATGCTTTTCCATATAGTCAATTGAACAGTTGCTTAAAAACAGTAAAGTATAGCCTTTATTTTTCAAGTAATCAAGCGTGTCAAGCGCATGTGGGTAGAGAACGGCTTCATCATTTTCTATCTTCTGCTGCATGGTCTGACCAATAATACTGGACGCTTTTTCCTGATACTGGGCTTCTAATGTCGGCATAAATTCCTGCCACATCTGTTTCTTGCTGTAGCCGAGCCATTTGGTGATGCTTTCTTCCGACCAGCTGGTTTCTTTGGCTTGGCCTTCTTCGACCAAGTAGTCATAAGCCTTCAAAAAAGCCGGGATGTAAATTCTACTGCTGTCATGCAGGGTGCCGTCGTAATCAAAGATGATTGTCTTAACGGATGAATAGTCTGTCATTATCCCAGCTGCTTTACAAGGTTTGCCATCTCAACAGCTCCAACCGCTACTTCAGCGCCTTTGTTTCCAGCTTTTGTTCCCGCACGTTCAATCGCCTGTTCGATAGTATCAACTGTCAGCACGCCAAACATGACCGGCACACCGGTGCTGTCCGCCGCTGAGGAAACACCTTTTGCGACTTCAGAACAAACGTAGTCATAATGAGACGTTGCTCCTCTGATGACTGCACCTAGAGTGATAACAGCATCGTATTTTCCAGAAGCTGCCATTTTCTTGGCAACAAGAGGGATTTCGAATGCTCCGGGAACCCAGGCCAAAGTAATATCTGCATCATTTGCGCCATGTCTCTTCAAGGTATCGACTGCGCCGTCCAACAAACGTGACCCGATAAAATCGTTAAAACGCCCCACAACAATACCAATCTTTAAATCTGTTGCAACTAAATTTCCTTCAATTGTATTCATATTATATTTTCCTCCATTAATTGTTTTATTTTTATTATTAATATCTTAGTACTCCAGGTAATGGCCCATCTGCTCTTTTTTTGTATTCAGATAAGCCAGGTCTTCCTCATGTGCTTCCATTTGAATCGGTATGCGTTTCTCAACAGTTAAACCGTATTGGTCAAGACTGGACACTTTCAGTGGATTATTCGTCATCAGATTCAAACGGCTGACGCCTAAATCATCAAACATCTGCTTGCATTCATAGTATTCACGGGAATCAACCGGGAAGCCCAGAAGCAGATTCGCTTTAATAGTATCATGCCCCTGATCCTGTAACGCATAGGCTCTAATCTTATTTACCAGTCCAATGCCGCGTCCTTCCTGCCTCATATAAAGCAGAACACCGCGTCCTTCTTCTGCAATTTTTTCCATAGCAGAATCCAGCTGTTGGCCACAGTCACATTTCTTGGAACCAAAAACGTCTCCTGTCAAGCACTCGGAGTGGATTCGCGCGAGTACAGGTTCACCATCGGAAACGTCCCCTTTTACTAGAGCCACATGGTGTTCGCCTGTGTATTTATGTTCATAGGCATAAATGTCGAACTCACCATATTTTGTTGGAAGCTTTGCTTTCGACTCACGAAAAATCACCTGCTCATTCGCTTTTCTATACTCTATCAGTTCCGTTATGGTCGCCATTTTCATATCGTGTGCTTTTGAAAATTCAATCAGGTCATCTCGTCTGGCCATCGTGCCGTCATCATTCATAATTTCACAACACAGACCAACTGGCTTCAAACCAGCTAAACGCATCAAGTCGACTGTTGCTTCCGTGTGTCCATTTCTGGAGAGCACTCCACCATCAACCGCTTCTAAAGGAAACATGTGACCCGGACGTTTAAAGTCTTCGGGTTTACTGTCTTCTTCCACGGTCTTCATGGCTGTCAGTGAACGTTCAGCTGCCGATATTCCTGTTGTGGTGCTGTGATGATCAATGGATACCGTGAAAGCTGTGGTGTGGTCATCGGTATTGTACAAACTCATTTGTGAGAGTCCCAGTTTTTTAGTGTACTCTTTCGTCATCGGAATACAGATAAGACCTCTGGCATACTTAGCCATAAAGTTGATATTTTCCGGCGTTGCAAATTCGGCAGCACAGACAATATCTCCCTCATTTTCACGGTCCTCATCATCCACTATGATGACGTTTTTTCCCTGCTTTAAATCTTCAAGCAGATCTTCAATTTTATCAAACATTTAAACACTCCTGTCTACGCAAAGCCGTTAGTTTTCAAGTAAGCCTGCGTTATTTTTTCTTTATTATCTGTTTCTGAAGAAAGTCCCAATAATTTCTCTACATACTTGCCTATCAAGTCAACTTCTAAATTAACCTGATCGCCTACTTTATGACTGAGTAATGTCGTTTCATTAGCAGTATGTGGAATAATGGATACTTGAAAGTCCTTGTCTGACACAGCCGCAACCGTTAAGCTGATACCGTCTATTGCAATGGAGCCTTTTTCAATAATGTAGCGCAGCAGCTTTTCTTCTGTCTCAATTGTGACCCAGACGGCATTATCATCTTTCCGGAAATTCTTGATGATTCCTGTCCCATCAATATGTCCACTGACCATATGGCCGCCAAGGCGTGTCTGCAAGTTCAATGCCCGCTCCAGATTCAAACGGCTGCCCTGAGTCAGCGAGTTAAGGGCGGTGCGGTTAAGTGTCTCGGCCATGACATCGGCCTTAAACTCGCCGGCGCTCATATCGGTGACAGTCAGACAGACGCCATTTGTCATAATGCTGTCCCCAATCGTAGTATCTTCTAGTACTTTACTGGCTTTTATAGTTAAGACACTGGATTTCGACCCTTTTTTTATGCTTTTAATTTCTCCGATTTCTTCGACAATTCCTGTAAACATGCTTTATTCACTCCTGTCTCTTTCTGCTTCAATAACGATATCTTCACCTATTTGATACGTCTGTACATCTTTAAATTGGTAGGCGTCGCTCATGTGCTGCACGCCTTTGCCCATCACGGGGGCTACAGCCTTTTCCCCGCCCACCAGTTTTGGTGCGATATAGACAGTCAGTTTATTGACAATGTCTGCTTCCAGTGCTGAGGCGTTCAGCTGTCCGCCACCTTCTAGAAGAATACTGTCGATGCCTTTTTTGCCAAGGACGTTCATGGCTTCATATAGATCGACTCGTTTTTCAGTGGCCTTGACTTTAATAACGTCCACACCCATGTGTTCCAAGGCAGCCAGTTTTTCCTCTGCAGCAAAGCGAGTAGTCAATATGATTGTTTTCGCTTCATTCTGATTGGCCGTAACAGCTGAATCCAGCGGTATACGAAGCTGGCTGTCTACTACTATGCGCACAGGGTTTGGGTAACCCGGTACACGGCAGGACAATTGTGGATTATCTTTTAAGACGGTACCGATACCGACCATAATGCCGCTCAGTTCGCCTCTCAGTGTATGTGCATGCTCTCTGGATGCTTCTGAGGATATCCATTTTGACTGCCCCGTTTCTGTAGCAATCTTGCCGTCCAGAGTCATGGCGTACTTCATATGAACAAACGGCCGCTGAGTGATGATAAAGTAATTAAATACCTCGTTCAATTTCATACTTTCCTTATCACAGACGCCTACTTCGACTTCAATTCCGGCGTCTCTGATTCGTTTAATCCCACGCCCGGCAACGAGTGGATTGGGATCAACAGCAGCAATGACCACTCTATTAAACCCGCTTCTGATAATCAAATCCGCACACGGGGGTGTTTTACCGTAATGTGAACAAGGCTCCAGTGTCACGTAGATGGTTGCTCCTTTGACAGATTCCTCAGCCGATTCAACCGCATTTACTTCTGCATGAGGTTCACCTGCTTTATGGTGGTAACCCTCTCCAATAATTCTACCGTCTTTGACTATCACTGCGCCGACCAATGGGTTTGGCGTGGTATGCCCTTTTGCTCGAGCTGCCAGTTCAAGGGCTCGTTTCATATACCTTTCGTCTGTTGTCATGCTTTCACCTCAAAAAAACAGCCCTGAATCCAAATCGATTCAGGGCTGAGTAGTTTGATAAACTATACACAAAAAATCAGACTTCTCTTATGCATCAGAAAAATCGCATGAAAAAACCCTGGAATAAAAATTCCAGGGCATAATAAACATGACTGCGGCTCAAAGAGCCATATTCTCTGATATAAGAGTCGTGTTGTGTCGTTTGTCTTCTTTCATCCAGACTATACTGTCGGCTTCGGAATCTAACCGAATCTGCCTTGCGGCTCGTGGGCTTTACCACCGGTAGGGACTTGCACCCTGCCCTGAAGACTATTTACTTGTAAGTTAAGAATAAATTGAAATGTGTGAAATGTCAATCAAAAAGTTATGTGCAGTATTAACTTTAACCATCAAATTATTCCTACAAGCAGTAAAGACTTGTTATTCATCAACCGGCAAGACTGCACCTTCCCATGTTTCCAATATATAATCCTGCGTTTCTTCTGAACGTAGAATTTCGACTAGTCTTTGAATCAATTCGTTGTCTTCATCTTCACTACGAACCGCTACAATGTTTGCATAAGGAGATGAGCTGTCTTCCAGTGCAATGGAATCGTCAACTGGGCTGATCCCCTGATCCACTGCGAAGTTGGAGTTAATGAAAAAGACATCGCCTTCGTCTTCAGCATAAAGCGTAGTTAACAGAGCTGCATCGTACTCGTATTCGAACTGAAGGTTGCGTTCATTTTCAACAATATCATCAAATGTCGCATCTACAATATCGATGGAATCATCCACTACTATCAGACCGGCATCCTGTAGTATTCCAAGAATACGACCGTGGTCAGGAACACTGCTGGATGCTAGAATAGTCGCGCCATCCGGCAAGTCACTTAAATCATCGTGACGATTGGAGTAAGCACCCATTGGTTCGATATGGATGCCGCCAGCATTGGCAAAGTCATAGTCATTTTCAGCAATCTGTGATTCAAAATACGGGACGTGCTGGAAGTAGTTGGCATCAATGTCCCCATCAGAAAGTGCCATGTTCGGGATGACGTAATCGTTATAGGTTACAATATCCAATTCAATGCCTTCTTCTTCCAGTGTCGGCTGAACAAATTCAAGGATTTCTGCGTGAGGGACATTTGAAGCACCAACTGTCAATACCTGCGATTCTTCTCCAGCGTCTCCTTCCCCATTTCCACATGCTGCTAAAACAACTGCACTGCTTAGTACCCCTAGTTTGATAAAATTTTTCATTTTAATTCTCCCCTATCTTTTATATTGTTTTTATTTTTTTTAAGCTAGTTAACGTTTATCTATCGCTCTGACCCATCTGTCTCCTATGAACTGAATGACGAATACAATGACTAAAATGACAGCTGTCGCGACGAGTGTCACCGTTGCCCGCCTTCTTTGGAAACCTTCCAAGTAGGCCAGATTTCCCAGTCCACCGGCCCCAATTACACCAGCCATAGCTGTGTAACCGACCAAACTGATGGCTGTGACCGTAATCCCTGCTATGATAGACGGCAGGCTCTCCGGAATATAGACTTTAAAAATCAGCTCCCATTTAGAAGCACCCATTGCCTCAGCAGCTTCAATCACACCTTTATCGACTTCCCTAAGGCTCGTTTCAACTAGTCTGGCATAAAATGGTGCAGCTGAAAAAATTAGTGCAGGCAATGCTGCTGTTGGTCCAGTCATGCTCTGAACGATTGCTCTGGTAAAAGGAATGAGCAGTACAATCAGTATGATGAAAGGGATAGACCTGAATATATTGACAAACACCGAAACCGCTTTGTACAAAGCAACAGACCAGATCGTTTGATGATGGCGCGTTTCATATAAAATCAGTCCCAGTATCAATCCCAATAGAAAGACTAACACGACAGATATTGCCGTCATGTAGAGTGTCTGCAACGTTGCAGTCCATAATCTGTCCCATGACACATCCTCAAAATTAGTGTATTCCGTCAATATTGAACCAACTGTTAGTAATCTATTCATCTTCAATCACCTCTACTTCAATGGGATGGGATCTAAACTGATTCAGGGCCTGCTGCTGAATTGCTTCATTACCCAGAACCTGAACAATCAGTGTACCCATCGGTGTGTTGTGTGTCGACTGGATACTTCCTTGGATGATATTAATATCACAGCCGGCCTCACGGCTAACTTGTGTAATAACCGGTGCACCCACACTATCCCCCTGAAACAGCAGCTGTAATATTTGTCCTTCAGGATAGGCCCGTTTCAGTTCTTTCAGTGCCTGGCGGGTTTCTTTGGAATCCACTTCCCTATCCTGCTTAATGAAGCGTTTGGTAATCTCTTCTTTCGGCTGCCTGAAGACCTGAAGCACAGAACCTTCCTCAACAATAACTCCCTTGTTCATAACCGCCACACGGTCGCATATTTTTCTGACCACTTCCATCTCATGGGTAATCAATACGATGGTGACGTTCAGTTCCCGGTTGATTTTAGAAAGCAAGTCCAGAACTTCATCTGTCGTTTGCGGATCAAGTGCACTGGTAGCCTCATCACAGAGCAGCACTTTCGGCTCATTTGCCAGGGCTCTGGCGATACCGACGCGCTGTTTTTCTCCACCTGACAACTGTGCCGGATAGGCTTTTTCTTTGTCCGCCAAACCAACCAAGGCAATCAGTTCTCTTGCCCGCTCAATCCGCTCTTCTTTTTTTACGCTTGCCAGTTCCAGTGGGAAACAGACATTGTCCAGTACGGTTCGGCTCCATAAGAGGTTAAAATGCTGGAAAATCATACCGATGGACTGTCGCTCTTTTCTCAGTTCTTTTTGGCTGAGCGGTGTCAGCTCTTTTGAATCAATCAGTATTTTACCGGAGGACGGCCGTTCCAGTCCGTTGAGTAACCTGAGCAAGGTACTCTTTCCTGCCCCGGAATAGCCGACTATGCCGTAGATTTCTCCTTTTTCTATTTCAATGCTGGTCTCTTTGACGGCTTCAAACAGTTCTTTATTATTGATAAATGTCTTGGTAACATTTTTTAACGTAATCATCTTTCCAGCTCCTTTCTGCACTGCCTATTATTGTTAGTTGAGCATAAAAAAACGCCCTTTAAGAGTTTTGACACTCAAAAAGGGCGAATAGGTCTATTCGCGGTTCCACCTTAATTTACTGCAGCATCACTACTGCAGTCTCAGTCAGTACTTAAAGGATACTTTCCCCTTTGTATACTGCGGCACTGTACCGGGTGCAACCGGAAATGGCTCATGCAGACACTCACCACTTCAGCTCAAAGACCATTTTCCAAGCCGATCCTCATGCTCCCTTTCACCCGACGGAAGCTCTCTGAGATGATTCTCTAGCCTGTACTTATCTTTTCAACGCTTTTATGTTTTCGTTTAAATTAAATTAATTGTTTCGATTGATTAGAAGTGTATCAGATTTGAGAAATCAAAGTCAACACTTTTTTGAGAAATAATTTGACTCGTTATTTTGAGAGCGGATACGTGACTGCTGTACGGGTAAAAAGAAGAATGACCATTTTAGCTCAATCGTTCAACATCTCTGGCAATCATGACTTCTTCATCCGTCGGGATAAGCAGGACTGCCACCTTTGAATCGTTTTTAGAAATAATGCGTTCTTTTCCGCGACAATCGTTCTTTTCTGAATCTATTTCTGCTCCAAGGAAGCTGACGCCATCAATTACATTTTGTCTCGTCTGGATATCATTTTCTCCTATTCCTGCTGTGAAAATAATGGCATCCACACCATTCATGGTTGCTGCATATGAGCCGATATATTTTATAACTCGATTTTCAAAAATGCGTAAAGCTACGGCTGCCCGCTCATTTTTCGAAGCCTGTTCGTGAAGGTCTCGCATGTCACTTGATATCCCTGATAAGCCTTTCAAGCCAGACTGTTTGTTTAAAACTTCTATCATATCATTTATATCAGAAATGCCTTCTTTTTCCATTAAGAATGGAAGCAGAGATACATCGATATCACCTGATCGGGTACCCATGGTCAGACCTGCCAGCGGTGTGAAGCCCATAGACGTATCCACTGATTTTCCGCCTTCGATGGCACATAAAGACGCACCATTCCCAAGATGACAGGAGATTATTTTCAAGTCTTCCAATGGCTTTCCAAGCATGTCGCTCGCGCGTTCCGCTACGTATTTATGACTTGTCCCGTGGTAGCCATATTTTCTGGCGTTATGCTTTTCATAGTACTCCATAGGAATGCTATAAAGGTAATTGACTTTGGCCATGGTCTGATGGAAGGAAGTGTCAAAGACAGCTACGCTAGTGATATCCGGTAGAATCTTCTTGAACGCTTTAATCCCCATTGCATTTGCCGGATTATGAAGGGGCGCCAGTTCCCCAAGGCGTTCGACTTCTTTCAGAACGTCATCGGTAACAACTGCTGAATCGGAAAATGATTCGCCCCCCGCAGCGACTCGATGTCCCACTCCTGTAATCTCGTCAAAGCTTTTAAGAATAGATAAATCAATCAGTTCTTTTAAAAGCATTTCAACTGCCACTTCATGGTTATCTATATCAGCCGTTTTTTCAAGCGTTTCTCCGTCATTATAATCTATTGAAAAAATGGACTCGTTCAAACCGATTCGTTCTACGATTCCTGAGGCCAGTACATTTTCTTCAGGCATTGCATACAATTTCCATTTCAGACTTGAACTGCCTGCGTTTATCGCCATTGTTTTACTCATTTTTATAGTCTCCTTTGTTTAAGTAGATTCTTTGAAATTAAAGCGCATACATTATTAGTTTATCATACTTCCTTAAGCTTACAATAAATAGTTCTTTATAGTCCCTATTAGAAAAACTTTTAGGTACTCTTTACTCTACCTGCACAAAGTATACGGAATAAAAGGATTGAGTAATTTCATACTGGCTTGTTATTCGTTTTTCTTATAGATTTCTAAAGTGCTTTTTCAAATTTATATTGAGACCAGTCATTATTGACTAGCCTCGCAACGTGTCACTAAAGGGGGCTTTGACACCACTTCTCGAACTAAACTGACTTTAACTGGTCTCTATACGACTTTTGACGACAGTTAATACCAGAATAACATTAGAAGTGGTCTCTAAAGCTCTTTTGATGCAAGTTAGTTTGCAGCTTTCTACAGAACTTGTCACTAACTGCGTATTGAGACCATTTCCAGCTGAACTTCCTTTTTAAACTGGCTTTAAAACACTTTTTGAAGCGACTTCTTTGACAGTTCATTATTGAACTGGTCTCAAACAATATTGGTCTCTTATTTTCTTAACAAAAAAACTGGAAGAATGAAGGGGTTCCCTTATCTTCCAGCTTATAAACTGATTTAATTACAGTGAAACAATTTGAGTCCCATGAAACTGATCGGTATGGATAGAAGCTGCCGCTTCATCCAAATTTTCAAAGGTCAGTCCACCGCCGGCAAGAATTTCCAGCTTTCCGTCAGCTCGTTCAATCAGCTGATTAATCCACTCACTGTTCTTTAAAGCTAAACCCGTATGAGCTCCTCGAGTGAGCAGGCGCGTGACCTTTCGATCAATCAAGCCGTGAATGGCTTCTAGCTGATCTGATTGGGGTAACTGGTCGAACGCCATATGAAAGACTGTTTCCTTTTCACCTGAACGTTCCAAAAGGGCTTCGACAAAGGGCCAGTCTACCTTATTTTTGGGCGTGAGTGCTCCGAACACTAAACCATCCGCTCCATTTACAATTGCTTCTTCAACTTGCTTTAGCATCACTGCTTTATCTTCGTCTGTATAGATGAAGTCTCCACCACGTGAGCGAATCATGCAGACAACCGTTACATCATGCTTGTGAGCAAACAGGTTCGTTTGAAGCTGGACCTCAGGTGACGGAGTGGTTCCTCCCAGATCAAGCCGGTCACACAGTTCTATTCTGTTGATACCGGCCTGAACAGCTTCAGGTACACTTGAAAAGTTTTCAGCACAAAATTCTTTGATCACGTTTATCCCTCATTTGGAATTAATCTGTTTTTACTTCCGCTGTAAAGATAGCCGAACAGGCAGACTAAAGCAGAAAAACCGATAAATACCGGCATGTAAACCGGATTTGAGAACCAGCCGCCCAGCAGAATTGTGAGTGACCCCAGTGTCCCCAATACAGGTGCCGCTAATCCTAAGAACTTGCTTTTAATAACACCTTTACTATGAAGCTGGATAACTTTAACGTAAAGAATAATATAAAGAACATAGCTGAATACAATGGCAATTTCACTGATGTCTCCACCAGCCAGAATGTCCCAGCGCTGTGTGACATAATGCATGACCAGCCAGAATACTGTCACGCCGTAAGCTGTTAATGCAGCAAAGGGAGACAGGCCTTTTTCTTTATCCAGTCTGCTGATTTTTGAACTCAACGGTAACATTCCTTTTACGGCAAGAGTATGTGGCAGGCGAATATAGCCCAAACTAATACCATTGACCACACCTAGAATGGATATGAGGACAAAGCTCAGTAGAACACGTTCACCATACAACCCGAATACCGATTGTCCGACTTGTGCAATCGCCTGGTCTCCTGCTGAAAGAATAAATTCTACTCCTACTATGGCAATTAAGCCGAGGAAAAATGCCAGGTAAACGGCTAATACAATCAGAGGTCCTGCCGTCAAAGCCAGCGGCATGGTGCGGCGGTGATTTCTCACTTCCTGAGTAATGGTTGTTGAGACAATCCATCCATCAAATGAGAAAGCTACCGGTGCCAAAGCTCCAAGCCATGCCCAGCCGACATTACTCCGTTCCACTAATTCTATTCCCTCAGGTAAACCAGGGGCTGATTGTGTCCAGAAAATGCCCATCAAACCAATCCCAATCAATGGAATCATTTTAATAATAGTTGTCACATTCTGAAAGCGTCCGCCACTTTTATATGAAAAGTAATTCATCGTAAAGAAAAACGTCATATACATGAAACCCAGCAACGTCTGAAGTTCCAAAGAAGAAGTCAGGTTAAACAGTTGGATTGTGTAAATACCTGACACCCAGCTGACTACTGCTGTGATTGTCGGGAAATAAACAAACATCTGGAACCAGCCGAATGCATTTGCTGCTTTCTCAGATACGAACTCTTCATAATAGGAAACGACTCCCCCTCTCATGGTTGAGCGTCCGGCAAGCTGTGACAAGGTAATACTGCCGAAGATAACGCAGAGTGCCCCGATTACGAATACAAGAATACCTAACCAGACACTGCCACCCGTTAAGCTTAAAATTTCGTCCGACTTGAAGAATATTCCTGAACCTATACTTATACCAACAATCATGGAAATCGCAGTTCCCAGACCGTAGTGTTCTCTTTCTTTCATCATGACTCCCTCCTTCTATGCCTCAATAGGCTACTTAAAAAAATTCATTCTATCACTATAGCAAAAAGAAAATTTAAAATAAAGAGAGACAACACTTGTTTTTAATGAATACGTTATCACTACACACTGTAAACTTTTGAAAGAGGGACTTCTGGTCTGGTTTCGTTTAATCCAACCAATCTATTTGTCTAAAGTGAGACCCATGAAATCATACTTGGTCGACTTGACATCCTGTCTTTTTTTAAAGCCAAATTTTTCATACACATGTCTGGCTCGATCGTTATCTTTCAAAACAAATAAGGTTACTGTTTCAACCCCTTCTTTTGCTGCTGCATAGGCTTTAATGCTCTCCATAATAAAATGGCCAATGTTCTGACCCCGGTTTCCTTCTTTAACAGCGACAAACTCTACATAGAGTTCATTTTCTTCTCGCTTTCGGTTCGTTTCGAACAGCACTTTTAAAAAAATTATAAACTTTCTTAGATCCAAATGCCGGATGACTGCCGTTAACTTTCCGAGCAGGCTGAGTGTCATTCGGTGCTTATTAAATTCTGACAAGCCATAAGCAGCTACAATGGTTCCTTCTTTTTTTACTGTCCAGACATCTATCCCGAAAGCCTCCGCTTCTCCCAGCCAGACTTCACTGATGATGATCTGCAATTCACCTGTAGACATACCAACCTTACTGCTGAATTTAGAGTAAAAGGCCTGTGTGAGGATAGCTGAGACAATGATCTTTTCTTCAGGTTTCATCTTTTCGGTAATCATCGATCGAGTCTCCTTTCATAATTACTTTTTATTAACTGGTTCTGCTGCTTTTCTCTTCTATTCTATCTTAGATGGTGACTATGTTATACTATTTACCATCAGAGAAAAAGGATGATTTAGATGACCAAAGAAACCATTTCCTACCGACCGGTCCAACGGTCTGATTATAAGGCTCTGGCAGCTTTAATTGACACCTCCTGGAACTACAGCACACTTACCTCTGCCTTTAATGCAAAGCAGATGTCCTATGCCTTTCTGTTTTCGAGTCTGGCTCATCAGAGTTTCACTCGGGTGGCACTAAAAGGGAACGAACCGGTGGGTGTTGCCATGGGACGAACGGAGGAACTGCCGCTGAAACACAAATTGTTTCTCATTCCACTCTTGTGCAACCTTATTGCCTTGCATTTCACACCGTCTGGAAGAGAAGCGTTTCAATCTTTTAGGCGAACGCTGCATGTCAATAAATCACTGTTGAAACAGACTCATGAAACCTATGATGGCGAACTTGTATTATTTGCCGTTAGACCGGAAACCCAAGGACTTGGGATAGGGTCTCACTTGTTTGACGACTTCCTGAAGTATCTGCGTTCACAGGGGGCCAGCACTTTTTTCCTGTTTACAGATACCAGCTGCACCTACTCTTTCTACGAAAACAAAGGACTAAAACGGACAAGCGTGATCAGCAGGAATATGCCGTTTCTGAAAAGAGACATCAGCTTTTTCCTCTACCGCGGATCAGTGGCTGATTTTCTAGATAAATAAAAAAGCTCTGAAAGAAATGAACTAGCTGTATTGTCATTCAATACAGTTTCCACTCTTTCAGAGCTTTTAATTTGTGTCTTTTACTAACTTTGGCTCTTTGCCAGTTTACGTTTTGGATTAAACTTAAGCAGTCCGAAAATCAGGAAGAATACCGTAATGACGGTAGAAATAATCAGGAAGACGACGGGACCGAATTGGTAGATAAACGGTAGTGACGCCGCCGTAACCAGTCCCCCTCCTACGAAAGGTTCAAATAGAATCTGCTTGTAGCCGAAGCCCATTAAAGCCGGCGTACGGTATTCAGGGTCCGCAACTTTCATCAGCAATAGACCTGTAGCGGTCATTCCTGTAGCCTGACCAAAATCACCCAGTCCTCTTTCAAACCAGTATTCCGGAATCATACGTGGTCCCAAGTAAAGGAAGGCGAAGATATTCCACACTGTTGCCACAATAGCCAGCAAGAGGAATGGAACAATGTTATCACCAATGACCTGCAGTGACAGTGTTGCAAGGGCTGAAACAAGCAGTACGTCCAGGGCAAAACCGGAAATTTTGCTGATCAGGTTCTGATCAATGTACATGTGAATATCAAATTTATCAAAGAATATCTGTACAATAACGCCGCCAATCATGGCTAGCGGGAATAAAGGTACAAACGGGAACAAGTAAACATCTGTCCAAGCGCCCCAAGTGGCTGCTTCAAGTAGAATCAGTCCCTGCTGCAGCATATAACCAATGGCAATTGCCAGTGCTATTAATGACAAGTGGAAAGCAAGCGGTTCAATAGCCTTGGCTTCTTTCACCTGCTGTTCCATTTCGAAACCATACGATTCAGCTAATCGTTCTTTTTCTTCTTCAGTGAAGTAATCCGTTCCACCGACATGCTTCGCAAAGCCTCTTCGATGACCAATATTAATGATGATTATACCGGCAACAACGCCGACTAAAATCCCAATGGTTGCCAGTCCTAGAGCCAAATCTGCTCCTTCTGCAAAACCTAGACTTTCAAAGGTACTTGCAAGGCCAGCTGCTGTACCGTGGCCCCCAACAAAACTGATTTCAATGAGTGCACCTGCCAGTGGATTGACTCCGAAGAACGGCGTCAGCACAAACATAGTGAGCAGAAGACCAATAACGTACTGTCCCCAGGAGACAGCCTGTCCCATGACAATCTGCGGTCCGGCTATGTTCCATATTTTCTTGATACTTGGCACTTTTTTCCCTAAGAATAAAGCCGCAAATACTATGTTAATGAACATTCCGGGCAGTGGGCGCCAGACATCCAGAATAAAATCCGGAATCAGTCCGTTATAAAACAGCGATCCTTCAGCTAAAAATTGAGAGGTCAGGCGTCCAAGCGCATCCGGCCCTACTAACAGTGCAATAAAACCGGCAATGATAGAGCTGGGCAAAAACAGATCTCTCAGCCATTTCGTGTGAAGTCTAACGACCTTGCCGATTATCAGAAAGACTCCAATCATAATAAAACTAAATCCCACCATATTTGGTGACATAATACATTCCTCCTATGCAAATTAAAACAAATCTCGATGAGTCATAATTAATAATTATAATCGATTACACATTTAATGACAATCTTCCCGAATCCTGTTAGCGATTACAGTTTCACAAGTTGTGACAGCCATTGTTCAAAACTCCCTACACAGCAAAAAAAAAACGCGGTTAAGTCCACGTTTTCTTAGATGTGCTATAATCTTTATTTCATATCCTTTTCTCTAAATGATGCCCGCTCTTCCCGCTCTTCTTTTGTGCGTCTTAGTTTTTTCTCAGCCAGATAGTCGACCACTTCTTTAGGTTTTCTCACATCAAAGGATTCTATTGGTTCAGGTCCACGCATTGTTTCCCTTTTTATAAACAACTTGCCGTTCTCGTCCACTTTTTCTTTCCATCTGACCAGCCGAATCATTCCTTCAGACAGCTCTAAAGCAGTGATGCTGGCAGGATAAATACCGCAGCCAGTGTTGAAATACGGAACCTCTTTATTTTTTGGAAACTTGAATCGATGGGTATGGCCGCATATCAGTACCCGACTGTGCTCTTTTATCCATTTGCTGTAGTTTCGCTCAATCTTGTGGCGTTTTGACACATTCTTTACTGGGCTGGCTGGGTTTTTAATCCCTACGCGGTGGAAAAAACGCCAGAAGAATTTAATGGAAAGCATAGTAAAGAACCAGAACTGATCATTTGGCGCATCACCCTGGTGGCCATGAATGACAAAGAGTTCCTGACTGGTATAGCGGTGTTTTAAGACAATTGATTCCAATGGTTCGATTCCTCTTAGAAAATCAAAAAATTCTTCTGTATACTCATCATAGTTTATATCCAGATTTTTTCTGACGTATTTAGGGTTATCGAGATAAATATCATGATTGCCGTAAATACGGTAGTAGCGTCCGACATCATAAAACCGTTTGATTTCTTTATAGGTATCAACATGTGCATTTTTTATGTGTTCCATTTCCGGGTATTCAAGCAGTTCTTCCCCGTCTCCTACTTCTATAAAAGTATAGCCATTTTCATAATATTCTGTCAGTGCATGCTCAAACATATTACGGCTTTTTAAAAATTCATCCGATACACTGCCGTCACCCCGATGGGCATCACTCATAAAGACAATTCGGGAATAATCATCGAAATACAGAGTTTTCGCTCGCTCATACGCTTCTGTCAGCCTTCTTTGAGTAAACATCTATCCCACTCCTCCACTGTTACGTTTCATCTTAATTATACGCTATATCTAAATGTTTAAAGCAATAGAATGCTCATTTTTTTACAAATTGTAGATGACTTCCCTGATAGCGTATGATAAAGTTAATATAATAGAATTATATCAATAGAGGTGATGGATTGAAATTCGGCGTACGCAAGCCTAATCTAAAAAAATCAGTCAAAGCTCGAACTACCGGCAAAATCAAACGAAAAGTCAAGTCATCAGTTAACCCACTGTATGGGAAAAAAGGCATGGGTGTTGTTAACAATCCTAAAAAAGCCGTGTACAATAAAGTGTACACACGGACCACAGTAGGAGTAAACCCCTTAAGCAGGCAGTCTACCAAAAAGTCTTCATCCAGTCGAAGCACTCGTCGGCAGCCAGCTTCTATTGGGTATACAAAAAAAGAACACATTGAAAAAGAAGTAATTGTGACCAACCCGATTGAACGCTGGTTGCGAAAGCTATTTGGAAAAAAGTCTACTGATAAAAAGATTATCCAGGAAACAGTTATTACAGAGCAATATACTCATGAACAGATGGAGGAAATAAAAGCGGAAGCCGAAGAAAGCCTCTCTCGCTTTAAGCAGTCTCTTCGCCATGCTAATGACACAGTCAATGCCGATGTTTTTTTCTCAAACCTGACAGTAGCTGAACAAGCACTATCCAAAGCAGCTTACTTTATAAGGTGCTACTCGTTTCTAGCAAGTGAAAATAATGATATAATTGAAACCTATCATCAGTTTCTTGATGAAAAAGAGGCGATAATTAAGCAGTTTCTTCACCGACACTTCCAGTCCTCAGTTGAGGGTGCCAGCGAGTTAAAGACAGAACGCGGAAAAAGGAACAGGCTAGCAGCAAATTATTCAGACCTTACTGAGCAGTTTTCACACCTTCCTGATGATACTGTAGATACGATTAACAACATTTGGGCTAATGTCATTCCTCAAAACACATTAAAGGAGACTTAATCATGAAAACAGCTGAACTCGATTTTATCGTTCCAGATACTTTAGAAGCTATAACTCTTTACCAGTCAGTTTTTGACGTCACTGATGTCGATGCTACGCAGTATGAGAAAGGACTCAATGAAGTGCGTTTCAATCTGCACGGCTTAATGATGCACATTCTTGATGAAAATCCGGCTTATAATATGTATGCTCCGAAAAAAGACCAGCTTTTTCCCATCTGGGTTAATGTAACGGTCTCAGATATTAAAGAAACGCTGCATAAGGCAGAAGCCGGTAACTTTACTACCATTCAGCCTTTAACGGACATTCCAGAATTTGGAGTGAAAAATGCAGTCATTAAAGATCCTTTTGGCTACCAGTGGATGCTTCATGAAGTTTACCAGAATAAAACGAAAGAGGAATTAGATAAGGTCATGGATGAAAAATTCAGCTGATTCACAATTCTTAACCGTCTTTCTAAATTAAACACAAAACGATTACCCCATATTCTGAGGGTAATCGTTTTTTTCATATCACCATAGACTGATTACTTATTGGCAACCACTCTTGGAATATCCCAGGGGGTAATGATGCCGATTAAATCGCCTTTTCCATTAACCTTGCCATCTTCTGTTATCAGCAAGGTGTAGGCTATGTGCCCTTCTTTCATTTTTTTCAAAAAGAGTTCTTCTATATCAAAGATGGATTTATCGGCTGGAATAACTGCAAAGAAATCCTGGTCCATTTCCACTTCAAGTATATTTCTGACTGTTGCTTCGCTGATGATGATAGTGTCTGACTTCATTGATTTGGCGAAAAATTTGGTCACTCCTATAGAGGACAGCATACCGACTAGCTCATTACCATCAAAAACCGGGAATTGTGTGTAACGCACTCGGTTGACAATCGCCAGTACATTTTCCAGAGAATCGGTCACGTCAAACGTGCGAACCCGTTTTAAAAACAAATCGCTTACTTTCTTATTGTACTTTATCTTCTCGGTCACTGCTTCCACTTCTTTGATTAAGGCGTCGCTTGGGTAAGCCGCTACTTCTCCTCCGTCAATGGTATGGTGAGCCAGTATATTTCTCAGCTCGCGGTAGAAGTCAATCTGAGTAAGATACGTTTCAATCACTTTATCTTTATTCTTGCGGGCCGCACCAAGCAGTTCCCCGAAGTGGGTGTCGGGTTCTCTGCCGACTTTTTCCGCAACGACTTTCTGCAACTGATTGAATGCATGCATGAAACGCTTATAATTATTTCGCATAGGGGCCTCCTGACTGTTATGAATCAAGTATCTTTAATTCTTACCTTCAGTATAAAGCAAAACTGCCAGAAACAGCTGACGGTTTACTCCAGACGTTATTCTATTTACACGTAAAAAAGTCAGTAGTCAGTTTCAGTTCAGACGGCTCATAAACTTCTCTTCATTGACAACTGCTCGTTTGTGCGTCGCTTGTCCTATCAGTTTATCATCTACATATGCCTCAATTTTATACGTATAAATCTTTTTTTGCTGATCAGTCTGTTCAGCTTTGACACTAACTGTTTTGTCGAGTGCTGTTGGTGCCAGATGGTTGACTTGGATTTCCATGCCGACTGACGTATCTCCTTCTACCAATTCATTTTGCATCAGCGTCATCGCCGTATTTTCCATATAAGCTATCATATGCGGCGTCGACAAGACAGGAAGGCCCCCGGAACCGACTGCCTGAGCTGTTTCATTCTCCTTTACTGTGAACTGCTTTTTCAGAACTTTACTCATGTGGTTTCATCCTTCTCTAAAAAAGGACTCCAGGACTATTACCCGGAGTCCTTCTATCTTATTTTTCGCTTAATTTTCTGATTGGCCGGCCTTCATTGTCAAATACATAATTGCGCAGTTTTTGACTGTCAGCCATGGCCTGTGAAAGTCTGTCCCGATAAGGTTCTGCCAGCTCTTCAAACAGATAGGCCTCTTCATGCAGATTGTGTTTAGAACGCAGTGCCTCCACTTCTCCTGGCTTTCGTAACGTGTATTTGCGAGTAGGTAAGGATCCGTCTATCGTCCGTTTTTCAATGCGATAAAAGTGGTCGTCATCGTTGTAAATAATTTCCAGAGCGCCTGAGTTTGTCCGTTTAAATTCTGCATGCGGATAATCCTCGTTGTGAAGTTCCCACCAGGCCTTGATCCCCTTAATCGCTTCTTCTTCATTTTCGTAACTGCCGTGTTCTTTCTTAACGTTACTCAATCGATTCTGCCAATAATTGGTGTACACTGTCTGTTCCATTCACTTCACTCCTTATATTAGGTTATTACTAGTGTATAGTATTTAGAGCATATTTCAAATGAAATCGAATACAGTGAAGCCTATTGTTAGAAAGCTGTAAACTCCCTGCTTATGTTTTTATCATTTTCAAAACTTTTCTGACTAGCAAAGCAAGTAAAGTAGTAGAAAAAACTGTAAAACCGGCATTCAATAAAAAATTTCCCAATTCATAGTTAACGGCCAGTTCCCTCTGCATCTCCGAAAGTTCTGAGGGTGACAAGTGACTCACATTTTCAGCAGGTGTGAACCCTGCCCATAATAAATAGCCGGAAACCATTGCTATTACACTCAGCGACAGCCCAATGAGCAGCCATTTATTTGCTTTATCCATTCTCTCTCTCCCCATACGTGCTGTTTAACTGACTTAGTATCAAATCAGTACAGATGTACCTTCAGGATACAAAAAAACTGAAAGAACCTCAAGATGAGTTGACGTTCTTTCAGTATATCTGTTTTAGTATTTGGAATTAGGCTCTGACGCCTTTTAGACCTTTGCTCCAGGATACTACTGTATCAAGAACAGCCTGAACTGTTGCATTGTGTACTTCCGCTGGTCGGAAAGTAGACATTTCTTCAAAGTCGGTAAACAGACTGAATGCTCCAAACGGGCCGACCGTAGCAACGTTTGCGTTAGACAAAATTGTTCGCAAATTTAGCGTTGCTGCTACACCCAATGTCGATCCGTAGCCGACAATACCCGCTGCTTTGTTTCCCCATTCAGGACCCAGATAGTCGATTGCATTTTTTAGCGACGGTGAAACTGCCTTGTTGTATTCAGGTGTTATGAAAACAAAGCCATCAAGGGAATCAATTTTCTCCGACCACTTATTGTTCGCTTCTTTATTGTACTGTTTATTCGCCATTGCGGGTGGCATTGCTTCGTTGAATAGTGGCAAATCGTAGTCTTTAATATCGACAATTTCAAAATTTGCCCCTTCAACTGCCTTTGATTTTTCTAAAATATACTCCGCTACTTGACCATTCACACGAGAATCACGCGTACTTCCTGTTACAATTCCAATCTTTACCATAAGTCATTTCCTCCTATTAGTGTTTCTAATATGCTAACTTTTAGTAAGCCAGCTACATGTCATAGTATAAGTTATCTTGACTTCGAGATAAACCAACAGTATAGTAAATGTGTTGTTTAGTTGACAGTCAGGATGAACTGTCGCATAAAATGTAAAATGGAAAGGATGGTTGATATGAAAGAACTGAAACAGGATCCTCGTTTAATACGGACACGTCAGTCCATCATCGAGGCCTTCATTCAGCTGTCGCTTAAAAAAGAATTCTCACAGATTTCAGTCAAGGATATTACACTGACTGCTCAAATTAACCGGGCAACCTTCTACAATCATTTTCTGGATAAATACGACTTACTCGAGAAAGTGGTTAGTGAAAAATTGTCACTGAATTTAGGCTGCAGTCGCCACCCACGGCCACTTTCTCTGAAAGAAACAATAAAAGAAGTCTTTCTGGCTCTCATTCGTTTTCAGGAAAATTTGAATACAGTCGTCAGCGCGGAAGATGAGAATCAAACGATTGAATCCATTGTTCATATTGAACTGACGTCTCTTTTTTTCAAGCGCATAGCCAGTGAACGACCAGACAGTGAACTGGAGACCACGAAACGTCTGGCCAGTTTACTGACACATTCAGTGACCGGTATGAGTAAAGATTATCACTCTCAGTTTTCAGGAACATCTCCGGAAGATTACGTCGAGTCTCTCCTGCCTTACCTGGTCTGTGGCATTACTGAAGAAAGCAGCTGAATTGACTCAGCTGCTTTTTTACATCTTGAACAGTTCATGACAATCATTTCACTCTAAACTACACAGAAAGCTTATATTAATGCAGTTTAGTTTTACAAACTAAACATAAATAGGAGTTGTAGCCGGTTGAGTGCAGTTTAACTGTTAAAAAACTGCTGAACTGCACGGATGCAGCAGTTTGAACCTTCACAAAAATAATAAACTGCTGGATTTTATAATGAAGTTAGCCACCTAGGCTAATATAAAAAAACGCCATGTGAATTTCATGTTATATTGAAGTTACCACTAACTCTCAATAGACAGGATGAATTCACATGACGCACTCTAACGA
>NZ_BAAGPH010000140.1:0-35034 GCF_054784355.1 Alkalibacterium psychrotolerans
TCGAGTGGAGAATATTCTTTTCCATATCTATATTTTACCCCATCTATATTTTACCCCATCTATTCTTAAAGATAAAACGTTAACCAACTGTGTCATACCAGCCTTTATTTTATAATCCCTTATACTAGAACAAAAAAGGCACCAGCAGCTGCTGATACCTTTTATTTAATATTAAGCTACAGTGTTGCCTCGTCAATGTTTCAGGATTTGGTGCTTACTTTATCGTGTAATTTCTTACATTACCTTGAATGGATGCAAGATACGCTTTACCGACATTGACCTGTTCATTGTCAATTTCAATATCGTTACCGTCTTTAGGCAGTGACTGCTCCATAATTGTTTCATATTCTTCAATCGCCAGTTCACGGCGGTCATCCAGTACACTTTCGTGTGCTTCTTTTTTCAGGTGCTTTTTGTAGTCAGACTTCAACACACCGCTAAAGAACTCCCCGACTGCGCCTGATCCGTAGCTGAACAAACCGATACGAGCATCTTCCTTAAACTCAGGTGCTTGTTCCAATAATGACAATAGGCTTAAATAGAGCGAGCCTGTGTAGACATTACCGACCTGTTTGTTGTAAAAGATAGAACTGTGGTAAGAATCCATGAAACGCTTTGTTTCACTTTCGTCCACTTTTTCAGTAATCGCCTGTATCGCTTTTTTACCCATTTTAGTATAGGGAAGGTGGAAGCAAAGTGCTTCAAAATCGCTTAAATCACGCTGCGTTTTTTTGCTATAAGCAGCCCAGACATCTTTCAACATCCCCAAGTAAGCTTCATTGGAGAACTTGCCGTCGACAACAGGAACGTCGGAGTGAAGCGGACGCCAGAAATCGGATATATTGCGTGTCAAAGAAGCACTGTCATTATCCAGTGACAAAATTCTCGGGTTTTGGGAAATGACCATAGCAACGGCCCCTGCACCCTGGGTCGGTTCCCCACCTGAATTCAAACCATACTTAGCGATATCAGCCCCCAGTACCAGCACTTTACTATCCGGATTTAACGCTACATGTCCCATCGCCATTTTAATTCCGGCAGTTGCACCGTAGCAGGCATGCTTTAACTCAATACAACGAGCTTCATTCTGGATACCAGTTAAGTGGTGCACCCAGACTGCTCCGGATTTCGAATGATCCACACCTGATTCTGAACCGAACAGTACAAAATCAATTTTTTCTCTGTCTTCATTATCTAATATTGAAAGAGCGGCATTGGCTGCTAGACTCACTGAATCATGATATAAAGGAGCAACGGCCATCTTTTCCTGACCGATACCAATCGTATATTTAGCCGGGTCTACCCCTCTGACCTCCGCCAATTTTTCCATATCTACGTACACATTCGGGGTATAAAACCCTATTTTATCAATTCCTATGTCCAATCGATTGACCTCCTATGTTACTTTCTCACTTTTTATATTCTTCATCAGTATAGACGCTGATGTTTAAAATTTATTTAAGAAACCTTAATTTAATTAAAAATAGATGCCGCAGTCACTGCAGTATGGGCTATCTGAGCGTTTAATTTTTTTATTGCAGTTCGGACAGCGAACGGTTTCATCTTCTGTCTTGCCCAGCGAGCCAAACCCCCGGGAAAACACCTGACTAATTCTCGTTAATGACTCAGTCTGATAGATATATGAGAGATACAGCATCAAACCTAATAGTAACAGTAAAAAGATAATCACAGTTGGCATCTCCTACCATGCTTTACTTGAATTTAATAATCAGCTTTCCTCTAGCCCGTCCGCTTTCACTTACTTTATGGGCTTCTCTAACCTCTTCTTCTTTAAAAGCAAACACTTGTGAAATAACCGGCTGAATCAGTGAGTCGCTCAGCCAATTGTTCAATTCTTCGAGGCCCTCCTTAGTTGGTCTGAATGAAAAATACTTAGCATCTACCTGTTTATAATCCAAATCAGCATCCGGTTCTTCAGCGATGGAAATTAATCGGCCCTTATCTTTTAAAACACAGAAGCTATTTTTCTGAACCTGTCCGCCAACTGTATCAAAGACAACATCCATGTCACTTAGTATCTCTTCAAATTTTTCTTCTTTATAGTTGATTGGTTTATCTACGCCCAATTTTTTCAGCAGATTCTGATTTTCACCATTTGCCGTTGAAGCAACCCAGGCTCCTTTATGTTTGGCAATCTGTACAGCGATGCTGCCAACCCCTCCGGAACCTCCATGTATCAACACACGCTCACCCGACTGGACTTTTGCCTGTTTGACAATCGCTTCATAGGCCGTCTGTCCAGCTAATGGCAGTGCTGCTGCTGTTTCAAAATCAATTGCATTACTCAGTTTCACCGCTCTGTCGGGATTCACCGATACGATTTCAGCATACGTTTTAGCGGCATTGGCCATTACCCTGTCACCAATGTCGAAACCGGTGACCTCTTCTCCTAAATCAATAACGACACCAGCAACATCTCCTCCAACAATCATCGGTACTTTCCCACCGAAAGACCCTTTTCGACGCTTAATGTCTACTGGATTGACACTGGTTGCATGCTGTTCGACTAGCATACGGTTCGGTTTGAGTTCAGGCTTGTCTACTTCTTTCATTTTTAGTTGTTCCACTCCACCAAACTCTTCAATTACAATCGCTTTCACTCGAGTCTCCTCCTTTTGATTATTCCCTTTCATCTTAGCATATAGTCTGTAGGTTTTCGGAGCGAGATGCCTTAGTAATGCGCCGTGTTTACATACTGTTGATGAATCAAGTTCATTTTTTTATCAGACTGTGCAGTTTGGATTGACTGAGGAACTCTAAACTCCATTTTTCAGCAAATAAATGCAGTTTAGTTTTCTGAACTGCACACTTATACGACTTTTAAGCAAAACTGTGGAGTTCGTTCATTTAAAAGTGGCTGTACTTCACTTGGCGTTTAGTTTAGAACAATTCTTCGCGGTGAACTGCACTCATTGATAGAACATGGTGAGTTTAATGACTTATGGCACGCTAGGGGGCTCTTTATAAACAAAAACGTCGCAGGCAGTTTAAATTCTACCCGCGACGAATCATTTAAAAAGTATTAAGTTTGATTAGCACTAGCTTCTAGGATGCGCATCACTTCACGGTCTGCCACTTGATCAAAGTTTTCGTAGTACGCACCAACGGCTCCTAGGAAATTTTCCGGTACGTCTACAGCAATAACTTCATCAGCAAGCTTAAGCAGTTCATGGTACGTGTCCTTAGGAATAATTGGAACAGCAACCGTTATATGAGCTGCTTTTTGCTGCCTGACCGCTTCGATAGCGGCTTTCATAGTCATTCCCGTTGCAATGCCGTCATCCACTAAAATAACTGAACGGTTTCTCAAATCTATTTTTTTCGAAACTTTTCCGTAAGATTTTCGCCTGTCATTGATTTGTTGTCTTATCCGTTCAATTTCTTGAGTGAGCCATTCTTGATCTACCTGTTTTTTCTGATAGGCATGCACTATCGGCTCCCCATCTTCGGCAACTGCGCCGATGGCAAACTCCGGGTAAAGCGGATGGCCGATTTTTTTCGATAGGATAACGTCTAACGCTAGCTTGTAGGTTCGAGCAATTTCCATTCCTAAAGGGACGCCTCCCCTGGGAAGTGCCAGGACAATTGGGTCATTCTGACTTGCCGATTCAAGCCTTTCCGACAACTGTTTCGCTGCATCCAGACGATCTGTAAACTGCATAACACTGTCCTCCCTTCAACTTCATCCAGTCTGTCTATTAAGGTAATTATACCATGCCAACCGACTATTTATTATTAAGACCCATCGGAGGAAGTTCATACAATAAGCGTAAATCGTTTAATTTATGTAGAGTTTAAGCTATAATAATGACAAGCATGAACACAATTTGTTAGGAGGAAATTATAATGTCATTTATTAAAGGTATTTTACTTGGAGCTGCACTGGGTTTATTGTTCGCTCCTAAAAGCGGTAAAGAAACACGTGACGATCTCGCCATGAAATTTGATGAATCTAAACGTTCAGCGGGAGAATACGCTGATAAAGCTAAGGTGAAGTCAGAAGAAATGTATCAGACTACCGGTGAAGCAACAGAAAACATCAAGCTGACGTTGTCAAAAACAGCTCAAGAACTTCGCAATCAGCTTCATCACGCTTCAGAAGAAATCAAGAAAGAAGCTAAAGAACTGAGAGATGAAGTGAGAGAAACAGCTGAAGATGCAGCAATTGACGTTGCAGCAGAAGTGGAAGATGCTTCTCACAAACTAAAAGAAGAAGAAAAAGATACTAATCCAGCACTGTAAAACAAGTAAAAAGCGGAGCGCCTCAATGGCGTTCCGCTTTTTATTATTCAATTTTTTTCTGTAGTTGGTCATTCCATTTGCATATCACATCTTTCTGTTCATGCGTCTGATAAGCTGAATCCGAGTAAGTACTCCTATCAGTTGACATGTAAAATTATTTCAGGTACTATGAATTTGTAAGTATTTCGAATTAGAGATACTGTTCGATTAAATTAAAGAAAAAGGAGATTTTATTCTATGTCATTAAAATTGTCAATTATCTATTACAGTTCAACAGGTACGAACTATCAAATGTCTCAGTGGGCGAAAGCAGCTGCAGAAGCAGAGGGCGCTGAAGTACGTCTTGTAAAAGTTCAGGAACTGGCTCCAGAAGAAGCCATTGCGTCAAACCCAGCCTGGAAAGAACACTACGAAGCAACAAAAGATGTGCCTGAAGCTTCTTCAGATGATATTACTTGGGCAGATGCCATTCTTTTCAGTATACCGTCCCGTTTTGGTACCATGCCGGCTCAAATGAAACAGTATCTGGATTCTCAAGGCGGCCTGTGGGCGAGTGGGCAGACTGTCAACAAGGTTGTCAGTGCTATGTCTTCAGCTCAAAATCCACACGGCGGACAGGAAGCAACCATTCTTTCCTTATATACATCCATGATGCACTGGGGTACCATTATTGCCACTCCTGGATATACTGATCCGGTTCTATTCGGAGCAGGCGGAAACCCTTATGGTACATCCGTTTCAGTCACTCAAGACGGCGAAATGGTCGAAGATGTCAAAGGATCTGTTGAACATCAAGTTAAGCGCACACTGGATATTACTGGTCGAATTGTAAACGGAGAACAGTAAGAAAACCAAAAAATTTCAAAAAGCCACGCGAAGGTCAGCATTTATAGCTGCGCTCCGCGTGGCTTTTTTACGTTAAGTCAATGATAGTGACCAGTTCCCTGCTGTATCCGCTTAGAACTGGCGTCAATACTGCTTTTGTGACTGTTTCCTAGGATAAATGATAGAGAAGTGGTCTCAATAACACTTTTGAGACCACTTCTACTTATTCTTAAAATTTAACTGGCATCAAAACAGCTTTTGAAACCAGTTCCTGTCGAAATTCTATATGAACAGGTCACTAAACCTCTATTGGAGCGAGTTAACAACCTGATTCTCCGGGAAGTTGCTTAAAAATCGATATTGAAGCAACTTCTAAGGTACAATCCTGTCTGAACTGGTCACAAAGCAGTCAGCCTCTTTAGTCAGATACCATTTTTTCACTAGTGTAAAAAACAGCTGATTCATTCAGCTGTTTTATCTGACTTTTTCCATTTCTTCCAAAGACATTTTCGTAATCAGTAAGTACTTTTCATTTTGCTGTATCTCAAAAATGGTTTGGGCTTTTTTATAGGCTTCTTTCGCATCTTCATACTGCTTCAGCATTTCCAGACAGCGTGCTTTGTAGTAGAAAAAGTCTCCCAGAAGAAATAGGGTATCTTTTTCAATCAGCAGCTCCAGACCCTGCATGACTTTATCCAGACACTCCCCGTATTTGTCTTCTCTGAAAAGGCAGATTGAATAATTCAGTAGAAGCTTGGCTTTTTTCTCATGATTCATCCATTCGGCAAAGGAGTCGAATCCTTTTTGATAATAGGCTTCCGCTTTCTCATACTCTTTCTTCCTTAAATACTGATTACCAATACTGTCAATGACCTCTACTCGCAGTTCACCGTTTTTGACATTGGCTTCCATCTTAATCAGATAGTCCAGCGCCTTATCGTTGTCCCCGTCACGGTAGGCATAAAGTAAGCCGTGAATCCATTTGAAGAAATCTCTATCCTCCCCGACAGATTTTTCAATCAATTCTTCATTGGTTTCAATGAGATAGGATACAGACTCGTATTCTCGTCTAATTAAATGCTGGCGAATTATTTTGCATAACTGAGCCGTTTTTGAGTAGCGGCTTTCAATCGAATCTTCCCCATAAAAATAATGAATCGATACTTCCAGACGCTCGGCTACTTTTTCCATTAAATCACGACTCGGTCTGACTTTCTTTTTTTCAATCCGGCTGATCATCGCTTGCGTACAGATACCATCTGCCAGCTCAGCCTGAGTCATTTTTATTTCCTTCCTTCTGAGCTTTATCTTCTCCCCTATTTTCATGCGCGCAACCCTCTCATTATATTACAATTATAATATTAGTTATATTAAAATAGTATACACAAAATCTCATTGTATTACTAGAGAAAATTGAAGAATTCTTCTCAACGTTTTAGGGCCGAGCCGTGTGTATAACTGCTCGTTTATTGGGCAGTTACTTTAATTGTTCATCACTAATCCTCTGATTTATTTTATCATATCCATTTATTTCCTATGTATAACTATTTTATTATGACAAGAGAAACATGAGAATAAAAAAGAATGACTCATAGAATTACGAGCCATTCCTGTATATTTATTCTTCATAATTATGGTGCGTATTCAGTTCCTGAATCACACCCGTTTCAAAGTAAAGTATCCACTCTGATATATTCGTGATATAGTCGCCCATTCGTTCAATATAAGTGCTCACCAGAATATAATCAGTCGCGCCAAGCACAAGGTCCGGATCTCTTCTCATTTCATCTATACTAGCTTTTTTTATCTCATCAGCGAGATGGTCAATGGCTTCATCTTTTTCAGCGATATTGAGGGCCTTGGTGCTGTCATACTCAATATAGGCATCAATAATTTCCTGCCCCATTACTTTTATTTTCTCACCAGCTAGAGATATTTTATCCTCAATTTCTTTGTTTCGCTTATTGCCTTTTACACGAATCGTTGATTTTGAAATACTAACCGCGTGGTCGCCCATTCTTTCTAAATCAGCTGAGGCTTTCATGACTGTGATAATTTTTCTCAAGTCGGCAGTGACGGGTTGCTGCAGGGCGATGAGTTCAATACAGTCCTGCTCCAGCTGATGCTCTAACTCATTTATCTTTCTATCCTCTTCAATTACAAGCTTAGCCAACTCTTTGTCGTGATTGGTAAAGGCTTTGATTGACTTGTAGATTGCTTCGTTTACACGGTTGCCCATCTGGAAAAACTGACTATGCAGTTTGTTGAGTTCTTCTTCGTACACTCTTCTCATGTTCTTTTCTCCTTTGATTTCTGTCGTTTATCCGAAGCGTCCGGAAATGTAGTTTTCAGTCTGTTCTTCTTTAGGATTCGTAAACAGCTGACGGGTCAGGTCCTGTTCAATGATATCACCATTCAGGAAAAAAGCAGTCCGGTCAGATATTCGGGAAGCCTGCTGCATGTTGTGTGTAACCATGACGATGGTATAGTCTTTTTTCAATTCCATAACCAGTTCTTCGATTTTGGCAGTTGAAATAGGATCCAAAGCGCTGGTCGGCTCATCCATTAAAAGAACATCCGGCTCTACAGCGAGTGCCCTTGCAATACAGATACGCTGCTGCTGTCCACCGGAAATCGATAAAGCATTACGGTCGAGATGATCTTTAACCTCATCCCAAATAGCTGCCTGACGCAGACTTTTTTCTACAATCTCGTCAAGCTCACTCTTTTTCTTAATGCCATGAGTTCTTGGTCCAAATGCAATGTTGTCATAGATACTTTTCGGAAAAGGATTCGGCTGCTGGAAAACCATGCCTACACGTTTTCTCAAATCATTCAATTCTACTTTTTTACTGTAGACATCTTTTCCATCGAGCTCCACTGTCCCTTCAATTCGGCAGTTTTCAACTAAATCATTCATTCTGTTCAATGTTTTAATTAGTGTTGATTTACCGCAGCCGGACGGGCCGATGAAAGCTGTAATTTCGTTTTCGTAAATATCCAGATCCACTCCATGCAAGGCTTCAAATTTGCCGTACCATAACTTCAGATCTCTCACTTTAATTTTTTGATTCACCATACTATTTTCCTCCTTTAGCCAGACGCTTGCTGACTAGTGTAGACAGGGCATTCATAACCAGGACAAAGACGAGCAGTACGACAGCTGTCGCATAAGCTTCGTTAACGTGACGCCCTTCCTGAGACAGGATATACATGTGCAGAGATAAGGTTCTGCCTGAAGCAAACAGGCTGCCTGGTAAATTTGTAGCTGTTCCCAGAGTAAACATCAATGCAGCTGTTTCTCCAATAATGCGACCAGTTGCTAATATAACACCTGATAGAATACCAGGCATTGCCACAGGAAGCACCACTTTAAACAGGGTTCTAAGTTTACCGGCTCCTAAAGCATAACTTGCTTGTCTGATTGGCATGCCTGTAGCTATCAGTGCTTCTTCCGTCGAACGGATAATAACCGGCAAGGACATGATAGTCACCGTCAAAATTCCGGCTAACAATGAAAACTGGAACTCCAAGAAAATAACAAAGAAAAGCATGCCGAATAAGCCGTAAATAATAGATGGAATACCCGCTAGCGTATCGGTAGCCATACCGATAGCCTTGACAATCGGGTTTTTTCGGTTGGCATAATCTACCAGGTAAAAACCGGTGAACACCCCAATTGGCGTGGCGATAAGCAAGGTCCCGGCAACAACCATCAATGTCGTCATGAGTGCAGGCATCATCGATACATTACTTGTGCTGTAGTTCCATGCAAAAAGAGACGGCGTCAGAAAACGGACACCATTAATAAGAATATAAATGACCAGATATCCCAGCATTCCGAATGTAAATGCAGCTGAAAGATAAACCAGGATTTTCATCAGTTTGCTTGTCATGACTTATTTCGCCTCCTTGTTTTTCATTATCAGAAATGTTGTATTAATAATCATGATGAAGATGAAGAGCACGACGCCTGTTGCTACCAGTGCATCTCTATGTTGACCGGAGGCATACGCCATTTCCATAACAATATTGGTTGTCAGTGTACGTACACCTTCTGTTAGGCCTCTTGGCATCAGCGGCTGATTTCCTGCTACCATGACCACAGCCATTGTTTCACCAATAGCTCGACCTACGCCTAGAACGATACTGGAAAAAATACCCGATTTTGCCGCCGGAACCAGAACGGAAAAGATGCTGCGTTCCGGGCTGGCGCCCAAAGCAATGCTTCCTGAAAAGTAAGAGCGGGGGACGGAGCGAATCGCTGCTTCTGAAAGTGAAATGACCGTCGGTAAAATCATGATGGCCAGCAGTAGGATGGCTGCGAGCATACTGTTTCCTGGGCCGCCGAATAATTGACGGATTTGAGGAACAATGATTCTCAGTGCAAAAAAACCATAAACGATTGAGGGAATGCCCGCCATCAGATTGACAGCTGGTTTCAAAAATTCATACAGCCATTTAGGGCAAAATTCAGCCATGAATATGGCTGTCATTACTCCAATCGGCACACCGATACTGACGGCCCCTATCGTCACCAGAATGGAGCCTGTAATCATTGGCAAAAGCCCAAATGTCGTCTGATTCCAGGTCTGTCCAAAAATAAAGTCTGTCAGTCCGTATTCAAACATCATTGGCAAACCATTCGTAAAGATAAAGATCACAATCAAAATAAGTGAAAAAATAGAGGTGAAGGCTGCTAAAAGGAACACACCATGCATGATTTTTTCAATTAAATTGCCTTTGTGAGCTTTTTTAAAGGGAGGACGCCGATGAGCTTCTTTAATCGTCCCTTGTCTGAGGTTATCCATAATAAAAATCCTTTCATATGTGTATACAGTACAAGAGGGCTTCAGAGTAGACTCGCTGTCCGCTCTGTACGCCCCCTTTCACTTTTCTCGATTTAGTTCAGCCTTCACGCTTTCAGATAGCTGATTTCTTAGTTATCCAGCAATTCGTCCCACGTGTTGACGTCGCCTCTAAAGATATCGGCAACTTGATCCATCGTTACACCTTCCAGTGGATTATCCGGGTGAACCACCACTGCAATGCCATCAAGAGCTACGGGTCTTGCTTCTGTAACTTGACCAATTTCATCGTCATTCAAATCTCTAGATGCCATACCAATATCTGATGTTGCCTCAATTGCTGATGTCACACCTGCACCAGAACCTGTTGAGTGTACAGCAATCTGAACATCTGAATGGATTTCCATATATGCTTCTGCAATGGCTTCAACAACTGGGTAAACCGAAGTTGAACCGTTAACGTCGATGGAACCGCTCAAGTCCAGATCCTGCCCTTCGTATGCCGGCGCATCGGTATCTGCCATAATGTAACCCACTTCTTCAACGATAGCTTGTCCTTCTGCAGAAAACATGAATGTCCAGAAATCATCAGCTGTCTCGCTCAACTCTTCTCCGATAATAACATTGAAGTTTCGAGCGATTTCATAGTCGCCGTCCAGAATGTTTTCTTCTGTCGCGTCCACATCGTCTACTGGAACTGCTCGTAAAGAGTCGTCAACTGCTCCGATGGATGTATAGCCAATCGCATACAAGTCGTCTGCCACAGTACTGTTAACTGCATTGGTTCCTTGCTGAGCTGTCGCACCTGGATCAATCAAATCGTTATCACCATCAACGAGACCAGTCATTTCAGCGAAAGCATCTCGCGTACCTGATCCCATTTCACGTGTTACAACGTGTACATTGCTGCTTGAATCGAAGTCCCCACTCGATTCACCGTTTTGTGCTCCTTCAGATTCAGTATCCGCACACGCAATTAGGGTTGTTGCAGCTAGTCCAATAACAGAAAGCATTTTTAGATTTCTTTTCATAATAGTCTCCCTTTTAACATAAGTTTTTTATCTCCTGTTCACAATCCCTATATTACTCTGTGTCTTTGTATTTCATATCGATTTATTGTGTACTTTATGTAAGGGAATGTAAATTTTATGTAAAAAAGACCGCCCCATCAGATATTAACCTGACGAGCGGTCTATTCAGTCTTCCTTACGCAGTGGGAGCCATACAGTAAAGGTGCTCCCCTTATTTTCTTCACTTTCCAGAGTAATGCGTCCATTATTATTTTCAACGAGCCATTTGACAATCGCCAGTCCCAGTCCAGTCCCTCCGGCATTTCGGCTTCTGGCTTTATCCACGCGGTAAAAGCGCTCAAATATTCGAGCCTGACTCTCTTTCGGTATGCCAACACCCGTATCACTAACAACTAGGACTGCTTCATTATCCGTTTCTTTAAGCGTCACTGTTATCTTACCGCCGTCCGGTGTATAAGCGATTGCGTTTCCTATCAGATTAAGGCAAACTTGCTTAAACTGGTCCCGATCGACTTCCAATGTAACGGGGAACTCTTCCACCAGTTCAAAGGTCTGATTTTTCAAGTCCATTTTCTGGTGCACAATCTTCAGTACTTCTTCAACAACCTCTGACGCACGAACTGTCTGAATTACCGCATGTACTTTGTGGTTTTCCAGTTTTGACAGCTGCAGGATATCCTGAACCATCAAGTCCAGTCGCGTTGATTCTTTGTAAATAATTTCAAGAAAGTCAACGAGTGTCTCTTCATCTTTCAGCGCACCGTCCAGCAGCGTCTCCGCAAATCCCTTGACTGCAGTAATCGGTGTGCGCAGTTCATGGGATACGTTCGCCACGAAATCTGTTCTTACTTTTTCCAATCGACGTATTTCGGTAATATCATAGAGTAAAACAATATGATTAAAATTCTCTTTTTGTTGATTGAATACCGGGACGACGTTCGCATCAACAATCTTCTCTTTCGGATAGAACAGTTCAGTTTCCTGATTCTGTATGGTTTTTTCTGCTCTCGTCTTTTCAATTAATTCGACCAAAGTCGTACTGTGAAGGGCCTCATCAAAGGGTTCACCGATTTTGCTGTGTAAATCTTCTCCAAGCACTTCATTCATGACCGGGTTCACCATCGTGATGAGTCCTTCATTGTCCACCACCATGACGCCTATAATTAAATGATTAATGAGTTCTCTCAGTCGCGTCTGGTTTTCATTAATCTCCTGCATCTGCTGATCCAGATTAATGGCCAGCAAATTGATGGATTGTCCTAAATCATCTATTTCGCCATAAGAACTCCCAGTGTAGCGGCTGGAATAATTCTGGTCACTGAGCTTCTCTGTTACCCGTTTCATTTTTTCGATCGGGTCACTTATTTTTTTTGTCCAGTAATTGGTGAATAAAAGAGCCACTAGAATAGAAATCAGCATAAATACAGTCACCACTTGAATCATCTGTTCGGTAAGGCCAGCCATCTCCTCCACATTTTTGGACAGACGAAGAAAGCCTAGCAGTTCTCCCGAATCATCCGTGATTGCCGTTGCTGCATAATACAGTACTTCTCCCGTACTTTCGCTGGTCCGATCATAGGTACCGACGACAGACTCACCTTGAATAATCTGCTGAATTTCCGGCCGGTTTAAATGGTTTTCCAAGTTGCCCTCTTCGGCACGCGTGTCATAGGTCACTTCTCCATCCGGTGTGATAAAAGTAATCCGTTCGCTAATGACTGCGGCCGTTTGAGACAACTGTTCAGAGACTGCAGCTATATCCGTTTCGAACTCGTTTATGTCCAGCAGACTGCTTAACGTCAATAGTTGAGACTGTAAATCCTCCCCCTGCTGTTCGATAGCTTGTCTCTCCAGAATAGTTGAAAACAGAAAGAGAAACAGAAGCGTGAAAAGAACGAGAACAAGGGTAAAAAATCCCAGGATTTTCATTCTTAATTGTTTCATTTTGGCTCCTCTAGCTTGTAGCCGAATCCTCTTGCCGTTTTTAAATAAACTGGTTTTTTAGGATTGTCTTCGATTTTCTCTCGTAAATGACTGATATGCATATCAACAATGCGTGTTTCTCCTGTAAAATCAAAGTCCCATACAGCCTGGAGGAGTTGTTCTCTATTCAGTATGCGGCCTTTGTGACGGGCCAGATACAAGAGCAGTTCAAATTCTTTAGGTGTCACCTCTTGCTGCACATTTTTAACGCTGACAGTATACAGGCTCGGTGAAATGACAATATCCCCTATAATAATCTGTTCATTTGATTCTTGTTCTGCTTGTGCTTGATCTGAAGTGTTTTTTTCAACGCGTCTGAGTATGGCCTTCATTCGTGCCACAACTTCTCTCGGGCTGAAGGGCTTCGTAATATAGTCATCTGCTCCAATTTCAAGACCCACTATCTTATCTATTTCCGAGTCTTTAGCAGTCAGCATGATGATCGGGCAGTCAACTTTTTCTCTTCTCAACTCTCTGCATATGTCCATGCCATCCATTCCAGGAAGCATCAGATCCAGAAGAATCATGTCAAAAGGCTCGCCGAGTGCCATGTCGTATCCTTCTCTCCCGTCAGTAGCAGTAGAGACCTGATACCCTTCCTTTTCCAGATTATACTTCAACAAGGTTAATATGGACTGCTCATCTTCTACTATGAGTACTTTTTTCATTTCAGAACCTCTTTCTATATTTTACATATCTGATTGATACATTCTATTTAATGAGAATATCCCGCTGCGGGAAAGGAATTTCGATGTTATTCTCTTCAAACTTCTCAACGATTTTAAAACGCAGATCACTCGGAATTCTGAATTCCCGTTCTTCTGTCTGGGTATCAATCCAGAACCAGACGGTAAAATCGAGCGAGGAGTCGCCGAACTCTTCAAAAAAAACACGCGGGCTCGGATCATCAAGTATATTCTGCCATTTTTCTTCCCGGAGTTCCAGTACCGATTCTTTCAAGAGTGTTTTAACGCGGTTCACATCACTGCCGTATGCCACCCCAACTTGGACAGTTAGCCTTAAGCGGGTATCTGCATACGATCGATTCAAAAATTTTTCTTCAAGAAAATAAGAATTTGGAATAATCATCCGCTCGTGCACGCGTGTTCTCACAACTGTCGCCCGCATTTTAATTTCTTCAACGTCCGCTATGGTTCCATCGATAATGATTCGGTCACCTGCTTTAATCGGTCGTTCAAAAAGAATAATCAGACCCGAGATGAAGTTCGACATAATATTCTGAAGTCCGAATCCAATCCCGACACCCAGCACACTGGCAAATACCATCAGGCTCGTTAAATCAAAGCCAACAGAAGAAACAGCAATCAGTACCGCTATCGTTACAATCAGATAATGGAAAAAGGTGTTCATCGAGTTCTGTACGCCCCGGTCAAGGCCATATTTGTCATATACTGTCGGTAATATATACTGCCTCACCGCATTTGAGAGTTTTACCGCCAGAATAAGCGAGAATATAACCGCAAAAATCAGAAAAATAGTAATATCCGTGTCTCCAAATGTGAACAGTGTCCGGTATATCAGGCCTGTTCGGGAAAAATAAGAGAAGGAGTAAACAGTTATAATGAAAATCGTCAGCCAGTTGATGACAGTAGCCAGAAACAGTTCTGTCCGTTCATTGGCTGTCACTTTTTTTAAGGCTTTCTGTAAGCCTGCTCTGAGGGCAAGAATAATAATAAAGCCCACTATCGCTCCCACCCAGAAGCTTATGCCGTAATTATCCAGTTTGGCCAGCCAGTCCGCTATTCTTTCTACTACTATCAAGTCTCCTTTTCAGCACATCATTTCATTTATACTACCAAATATAGCACTATTTACCTAGCACCTCTAGTCAGCGGGCTATATTAGTGAGCGTTTTGGGAGCGCAGAGAGCAAAACTACTGCCTTGATTCAGTGGTTTTGCTTGAAATGGAGAGGCTTCGGTGGACTCGCTTGCTTACTGACTGTCAGTATACCGAAGTAGGCGGTTTTTCGGTTAACTCGACTGAGTTTGAGCCTTCACTTTGCCGAAGTCGCCTGCTCTTAGACGTACTCATTGCCTGGCACCAACTCAGTTTACCGAAGTCGCCCTTATATTGGTAAACTCAGTCCAGAAATGTTTTGACTTTACCGAAGTCCAGCAAAGTTCGGCAAACTGACCGAAAATTTACTCTCCAGTTTACTCAACCCCTTCCTACTTCAGCAGACTACGGAAAATACTTCATCTCAGTTAACCGAAGCGGGTACTCTTTCAGTTAACTCATGCGACTCAAGCGCTCGAGTATGCCACACAAGACCACATAAGTCAAATTTCCGTCCCCAGTCTCTTTACAAAACGAAAAAACACATGCACCCACAAATCAGCAGTGGTCTGCGATTCGAGTGGACATGTGTTTTTCCCCGATCATTTTTTAAGAGGCGTTAACTTTTTGAATATCGCCTTGCTCGACATAAACCATCAAGATAGACACATCGGAAGGATTCACGCCACTGATTCGGCTGGCCTGAGCAATTGTTTCAGGCTGAATCTTCGTCAGTTTCTCACGGGCTTCCGTAGCAATGCCGTTGATGGCAGAGTAATCAATGCCTTCGGGAATGCGTTTGTTTTCCATTCGCTTCACTTTATCAGCTTTGCGGATGGCTTTGGAAATGTACCCTTCATACTGAATGAAAATTTCCACCTGTTCCTTGACCGCTTTTGGCAGCGGTTGTTCTGTCGGAGCAAATAACGTAATGTCATCATACTTAACGTAAGGACGCTTCAGGAAGTCATAGGCCAGCATACCGTCTCTCAGTTCAGGTTCGCCTTTTTCCTCCAGATAGTCTTTGACATCACTTGGTTTCAGACGAATCTGCTTCAGTCTTTCCAGTTCGTTTTCAACCAGTTCTTTTTTCAATAGGAAGGCGTCATAACGCTCTTTTGAAAGGAGACCCAGTTCAAAACCTTTTTCTGTGAGTCTGAAGTCTGCGTTGTCATGACGGAGAAGCAGACGGTATTCTGCACGGGAAGTCAGCAGACGGTAAGGTTCGTTGGTTCCTTTCGTGACAAGGTCGTCAACCATGACACCAATGTACGCTTCGTTACGCTTCGGTACATAAGCCTCTTCGCCTTTTACCAGACGCGCGGCGTTAATACCGGCAATCAGCCCCTGGCCGCCAGCTTCTTCATAGCCGGAGGTCCCGTTCATCTGACCCGCAGTGAAAAGGCCGCTCACTTTTTTCGTTTCAAGAGACGGACGCAGCTGGTAAGGTTTCACTACATCATACTCGATAGCATAACCCGTACGCATCATCTGTGCATTTTCCAGTCCTTCAACGGAACGCAGAACACTCAACTGAACATCTTCCGGTAAAGATGAAGACAAGCCTTGAACGTAAATTTCATCCGTATTGGCGCCTTCCGGTTCCAGAAACAGCTGGTGACGCGGTTTGTCACTGAAACGCACAACTTTATCCTCAATGGACGGGCAGTAGCGTGCACCGACCCCTTCCACAATCCCCGTAAACATAGGGGCACGGTGAAGATTTTCGCGGATAATGTCGTGAGAAATGTTGCTGGTATAGGTCAGCCAGCAGGAAACCTGTTCCTCAATATAATCTTCATCCGGGGTTTCAAAGCTGAAATGATTGGGTGCTTCGTCGCCCGGCTGCTCTTCTGTGACCGAGTAGTCAATTGAATTTTTATGCACTCTCGGTGGCGTTCCCGTTTTAAAGCGGTCCAGTTCAAATCCTAACTCGAGCAGACTTTCGGATAATTTAATGGACGGCTGAGTATTGTTCGGTCCAGACGAATACTTCAGTTCACCAATAATAATTTCACCACGAGAAGACGTGCCGGCAGTCAAAATAACGGCCTTTGAACGGTAAATCGCTCCGGTATTGGTCACGACTCCTTTGATTTCTCCGTCTTCAACAATCAGGTCATCCACGATGCCTTGTTTCAAATCCAGATTCGGTGTCTGTTCAATCGTCTTTTTCATTTCATTGGAATATAAATGCTTGTCAGCCTGAGCTCTCAATGCTCTGACAGCCGGTCCTTTGGCTGTGTTCAGCATGCGCATTTGAATGTAGGTCTTGTCAATGTTGCGGCCCATTTCGCCGCCCAAAGCATCGATTTCTCTGACAACAATTCCTTTGGCCGGTCCGCCGATAGACGGGTTACACGGCATGTGGGCAATCATGTCCAGGTTGATGGTAACCAAAAGGGTCTGTGCTCCCATTCTTGCTGAGGCCAAAGCAGCTTCAGAACCGGCATGGCCCGCTCCGACTACGACAACATCATAATTTCCAGCTTCATACGTTTGCATGGCATTAGTCCTTTCTAGTCTCTTAAACAATTTAATTAGTTTTTAGTATATTCTGTTATTTTCCTAAGCAGAACTGACTGAACAACTGCGTAATCAGCTCGTCCTGAACGCTGTCCCCGGTGATTTCACCCAGTAAATCCCAGGCCCGAGTCATATCTATCTGAACCAGATCAACCGGCATACCGGCTTCGATGCCGTCAATGACGTCATTAAAGGCTTCAATGGTTTCATTTAATAACGCAATGTGGCGAATGTTCGATACATAGGTCGCATCTTTTTCACCCGTGTTGCCGGCAAAGAACATGTCAGCAATCTTGCCTTCCAGTTCGGTCAAGCCCGCCTGTGTCACAATCGATGTGTAGACGATGCTTGCCGGGTCAACCAGTGTTTTCAGTTTCGATAAATCCAACTTGTTTTCCAGATCCATTTTATTAAGGATAATGATACGGTTATGGCCTTCTGTCGCTTCCAGCAAAAGCCTGTCTTCATCGGTCAGCGGTTCGCTCTGGTTAAAGACCAGTAAAATCAGATCCGCTTCGCTCAAGGCTTTACGGCTGCGCTCCACACCGATGCGTTCGACAATATCTTCGGTCTCGCGAATACCGGCTGTATCAATCAGTCTTAACGGGACACCTTTGACGCTGACATACTCTTCAATAACGTCACGTGTCGTACCGGCAATTTCAGTGACAATCGCTTTCTCTTCTTTTAACATTCTATTCAGTAAACTTGATTTTCCAACATTTGGGCGGCCAATGATAGCTGTAGCCAGTCCCTCACGCAAAATTTTCCCCTGACTCGCTGTTTCAAGCAAGGCTTCAACCTGCGCTTTCACCTGTTCAGCCTTTTCAACTAACAGACGGGAGGTCATTTCTTCGACGTCATCGTATTCCGGGTAATCAATATTTACTTCGACCTGGGCCAGTGTGTTGAGTATTTCCTGTCGCAAATTTCTAATCAGGCGAGACAGATTGCCGTCCAGCTGAGTGACTGCCATATGCATCGCCTTGTCGGTCTTGGCACGGATAACGTCCATCACGGCTTCTGCCTGAGACAAGTCAATCCGTCCGTTCAAAAAGGCCCGTTTGGTGAATTCTCCCGGTTCAGCCAGGCGAGCGCCATTATGCAGGACAGCTTCCAGAACCTTGTTGACGGAGACTATTCCGCCGTGTGAATTGATTTCAACCACATCTTCACGGGTATAGGTCTTCGGTGCGCGCATAATGGAGACCATCACTTCATCAATCTGTTCATCGGTTCTCGGATTGACCACGCGCCCGTAATGAAGCGTATGGGTGGGCTGGTCACTTATTTTTTTGGATCCCAGTTTGTACACTCGGTCTGCAATCTCCAGCGCTTCATCGCCGCTGATGCGCACAATGCCAATCCCGCCTTCTCCAGGTGGGGTAGAAATTGCTGCAATTGTATCAAATTCTATAGCCATCGTTTTGGTTCCCCCTATTTTTTTCCACAAAAAAAGTGCCCGGTCCACTCCAATTTAGCATACACTGCTGCCCTGGGCGGAAAAGCACTTTCACTACTTTACCTTGAATACATCACTTTTATTTGTTTCGTCACGTTAAATCATATAAGGTATGACGCCATTTGTCAACTTTTTTACTTATTTTTTATTAGTATGTTGTGAACAGAATTTTACAGCTCTACGCCCTTACTCCTTGATTGAAAAAATATAGCACTTTCAGTTTGAATGAGTAAGCGTTTTAGCTGAAGATATGGTAAACTAATTTAAATAACTAGTGTATTTATCCATTACTGTAGGGGGCAATCCAATGCATAAAATTTTAAAGGCGAGCGACATACATATTCAAACCATCACGCAACTTGCTCTGCTGCTCTGGCCAGGTGAAGATTACGATACCATGGAACGAGAATTCACACGTTATCAGGAAGACAGTACGGCTGAACTCTTTATCTGCGAAGTGGACAGTCAGGTCGTCGGCTTTGCTCATGTGCAACTCCGATACGATTATGTAGAGGGAACTGTATCCACCCCTGTCGGCTATCTGGAAGGTATTTATGTTAAGGAGACTTACCGTAAAAAAGGAATTGCCAGAAAGCTCGTGGCTGTCTGCGAAGACTGGGCCCGTTTTATGAATGCCTCCGAGTTTGCCAGTGATGTCGAACTGACCAACGAGACAAGCGCCCATTTTCATGAACATGTTGGCTTCGAGGAAGTTAACCGTATCATCTGCTATGCAAAAAAATTATAAATTAACCGACGGATTATCCGGATGTTACATCTAAACGGTGTAACATTTTTTTGTTTTCTGTCACTTTTAAAGTATCATTGCGTGATTTTAAGTCTATTTAGGATTATAATTAAAGTAAGATAAAGACAGTCTCATCCGTTTTTTCCTATGTCGCAATAAGGTTTGCCGTCTTATGTGTCAGAAAAGAGGTGAGAAAAATGAACACAAAATATTTGCGGTCAATAGCCTTAAAAACAGTTCTCGTCCTTTTAGGATTCTTTCTCAGTCTCTCCTTAGCACTTCCAGCAGCAGCTGCACCCGCTCAGACCATTACTAGAGGAAACACCACTGAAAAAGTTGTTGCCTTGACCTTTGATGACGGCTCTGATGGCACAAACATTAACCGTATTCTTCAAGTTTTAGCCAACCACAACGTAAAAGCTACTTTCTTCCTCACAGGAACAGGCGTCAACAATCACCCGCAAGCCATCCGCAACATTGCCAACCAGGGCCACCAGGTCGCTAACCACTCTTACAACCACCCGGATTTTACTAAAATTTCAGCAACCGAAATGAGATCACAGCTGCAGCGCACAGAAGACATTATCCGAAACGTTACAGGCAGAACCACCAAACCGTTCTTCCGACCTCCGTTTGGAGCCTATAATTCAACAGTCAATCAAGTTGTCGGAGATGCCGGCTACCGTTACAATGTCATGTGGACCATCGATACCATTGACTGGACAGGAAACTCTTCTACAGACATTATTAACCGAGTCATGAGCAGAATCACTCCAGGTGCCATCATTCTGATGCACACAGGAGCAGGTGCTCCAGGTACCCCAGTCGCTCTTCCGACCATCATTACCCGTCTGAAAGGCCAAGGTTACCGCTTTGTTACGATGTCTCAGATGATGAATCTGCCGTCTACCCCAAGTGGCCAGACTTATACAGTCAGATCCGGTGATACACTTTACTCTATTGCACTCCGTTACAACACCACAGTTGCCCGTCTCGTTTCTCTCAATAACATTTCCAATCCGAACCTCATTCGTGTCGGTCAAGTCCTGATTGTTTCCAGTAGCGGAGGAACAGTTACTCCACCACCTCCATCTACCAGCACAACCTATACCGTGCGTTCCGGTGATACACTTTATTCAATTGCCCGTCGTTACAACACCACAGTTGCCCGTCTCGTTTCTCTCAATAACATTTCCAACCCGAACCTCATTCGTGTCGGCCAAGTACTCATCGTATCCACCAGCGGCGGTACGACAACTCCTCCACCTTCCAGCACTACAACTTACACCGTACGTTCCGGCGATACACTTTACTCAATTGCCCGTCGTTATAACACCACAGTCGCCCGTTTAGTCTCTGTCAATAACATTTCCAATCCGAACCTCATTCGTGTCGGCCAAGTTCTGACCATCAGATAAGTTTTGAACAAAGGTATTCAGCTTCTTGATACAGAAAAGACCAGCTTGAGTCGATTCAGCCCCGTAGTACTTGGACAGCTGAATGACGCGAGCTGGTCTATTTTAGTTCGGTTTCTTTAATAACTATGTCAAGCAGTTGACGATTAACTGCCCGGTCTGCGTGAAAAGGCAATTTATCCAGGTACTCTTCTGCTTTATTAAAATAAACTTTTGCTTCATTCCGGTCATTAGAGACATAATAAGCGACCACACATCTCAAGCGGAAGACATCAGCTTGATTTAATTTCAAATGTTCTTTAAACGTTTGTTCAGAAAGAATCCGACTAACTTCATTCGGTTTCCCTCTATCCAGCATTATAAGGCAGAATAAATACTCTCGGATTACTTCCATCCGGTAAGGGACAATTATTTGGAGCCTTAAATCGTACAAATCACTCAGTTCGGAAAAGGCCGCATTTAAATCGCCTTTTTCTAACAACGCATGAATTTCCACTAACTTAGTATAAATATTGAACTGTTCTGTCACCGGCTGATTGACGTTCATGATTTTATCTTCAGTTACTACGTCTGAATACACTTTTTCATAACGGATAAAATCACCATTCCATCTCAGCTGCTGGAAAAACTGTTCCTGAGCCGTTTCGCTTTTCAATAGCTTACTTAATATTTTCCCGTCATTATAGCCTATAGGAATGCCATTCGTTACCGCAGCGACCAGGCCAATCAAGGAAAATAAAATAAAGTAGCGTGTCGGAAATAAAACATATGCACTCAGACCAGCAGTGGACGCCAGCAGATTGCCCAGTACACCACCGGACAAGTACAGTCGAAAGGGTTTAATGACCGTGTCAGGTGGATACATCAAACACTGACCAAGCGTTCCACTCATTCTGTAGGTAATGAGTTTGAACCGCTGATTTTCTTTAATCAGACCAAATCGACCCATTCGAAACAAGAGAAAAGTATAGCCGGACAGCAAACCGGCAAGAAGGTGTCCGCCTTCATGTATCAATATATGACTGTAGAAAAACAGACTACTGGCTGTAATTAAAAGGGTACTTATGAAAAAAACGGATCCCCAGCCTACTGTCTCTTGTGCTGCAGAAAAATCCTGTGCAATAGCTACAATTGTCCAGAGAATAGCTGCAAATAAAGCTATAATCAGACCAATGCCGATGAAACGGATAAGGGATTGCTTGCTTTTACTGTTCATAATGAGCTCCCGGATAAACAATTTATTTTAATCCTAACTTAATCTAAATAATAAGCAAGGGATTTATGGTATTATGTTTGAGATGCTTATTATTTTCAGATAAAATGAAGAACGCTAGACAGAATGACAATGAAAAGGAATGGAAGACATGAGTAGATTTCAGGATATTTTTTTGGACATCGAATCCGATATTTTAAATCAGAAATACAAAGCGGGAGAACTTCTCCCTAGTGAAAATCAGCTGTCCAAAAAGTACAATGTTTCACGCGAAACAATTCGAAAAGCCCTAGTTCTCTTGCTTGAAAGTGGTTACATACAGAAAAAACAAGGTAAAGGATCGATTGTTCTGGATGTGAAACGATTCAATTTTCCGATCTCCGGCCTGACTAGCTACAAGGAACTTCAGGATGCACAGAACATTTCAAGTGAAACCCTGTTAGTCAAAAATAAAGTCATGACCATACCGGAACACATTGCTGATTTTCTAAAGGTTTCTAAGGATACGGAAGTACACTGTATCATTCGTGCCCGCAAAGTAGACGGAGAAGTTGTGATTCTCGACAAAGATTACCTGTTCACTTCTGTCATAAAGGAAGTGCCTGATTCAGAAGCCCAGCACTCGCTTTACCACTATATTGAAAACAAACTGAATCTGATCATCGGTTTTGCTAGAAAAGAGTTTATAGTTGAACCGGCTACTCAAGAAGACAGAGAACTGATGACCCTTCACGGAGATACACACGTAGTCGTCACCCGAAGTGAAGTCCATTTGGAAGACGCCACCTTATTCCAGTACACAGAATCCCGTCACCGTCTAGACAAGTTTCGATTTGTCGAATTCGCCAGACGCCGAGGGCCCATTTCCTACAACTAACCATTTAAAAATAAACACTAAAAAAGGATTACAAAGAGGGACAGTAGCGGAAAAAATCTGCTACTGCCCCTTTATTTTATTTTTTTGAAGATTCTATTGAAGAATAACTCTCAGAAGCTATCTCCTCTTCACAAATCACTCTGTCACGCCCCGTATTTTTAGCTTTATAAAGAGCCATATCTGCCCCGGCCACAATATCTGTGACTGACCGTGAAGGAGCTGCTTCACTAATCCCCATACTGATGGTAATGGCTACCCCATCCCAAGTCTGCTGTTTTACATGTTTACAGAACTGATTTGCCAGTTTGTATGCGTTATGCTGATTATAGCCAGGAAAGAGAATTATAAATTCTTCACCTCCGAAGCGAGCTAGTGTGCACTCTGAGTCAAAAAAATCAGTCATTTCATTAGCCAGACCAATCAGCACCTGATCTCCTGTGAGGTGTCCATAACGGTCATTCACTTGTTTAAAATGATCCACATCAAGAATGCATATAGAAAATAGCTGGTTAACTTTCTCAAATTCCTCGTGCAGCTGTGTCAATTTTTTCAGAAACATTCTCCTGTTGTATAAAGACGTCAGAGAATCCCGTTCTGCATGGTATTTCAGCCGTTTATTCATCGTCAGTAATTCTTCATGCAGACGCGTTTTTTCTTTTACTGTTTCTTCAAGCTTCTTATTAATTGTCCGAATCTCTTTTGTGTATTCTGCACGCTGCGCTACGGGAATGATATAACAGTATATTGCTTCATCCGACTCAACGACTTCGGCATTAAACATGACCGGTCTGGCTTCCTCAAACTTAGTCTTGAAGGATAAGTAAACTTCCTGTACTTCTTTTTCCATCATAAGCTTCGGGTAAAGCATGGAATTAAAGAAGAACCTGACACCGCTGTCCATTACTTTTTCAATGTGGCTGCCTTCGAGTTCATTTGCTGAATAGCCTACCAGATCGCTAAAGCGCTTATTGACTTGCTTAATTTCTCCCTCTAAGTTAATGGTGACAAGAGGAAGCATTGCCAGCATCCATCTTTCATCCTTCATCTTAATGTGCCCCTATCTGAGGCTCCGCTTAATCACATCTGCCGTTTCAGCTGGATTGCTTAACTGAGGATAATGCCCTTTTGAAGACAGGATATGCAGGGAGCTGTTTTTTATTTCGTTATCCATATACTCGGCTACTTCTATCGGTACAAAGCTGTCATCTGAGCACTGCAGAATAAGAGTGTCTACTGTGACTTCTTTAAGTATAGCACGGTAGTCGCCCATTAGAGTCATCTGAAGCAACTGATACGTTACCTTGTGATCACTGGCAAGTAAACTGGACTCGACATATTTCATGCTGCTTTCGCTGACAGCAGGCGGAACAGCAATGGATGAGAGGTAGCTGGCCCAGCCCACATAATTCACTTCCATCATCTCAAGAATAGTATCGACGTCCTCTTGATTGAAGCCGCCATAATAGTCAGGCAAATCATTAATATACCTTGGTGAAGCCCCTATCAGCACTACTTGTTTAACCAAATCAGGTCTATGGTTAGCTAGCATTAAGGCTATCATGCCTCCGAGAGAATGGCCGATTACGGTAGTTTCTTCGACATCAAGCACATCCAGAACTTCACTGATGTCTTCCACGTGACTTTTTAAGGACTGATAGCGCTGCTCATCATAGGCTTCCATATCCGACTCCCCCGAACCGACAAGATCTAACAGAATTAGAGTATGGGTCGCTTCAAAAGCAGGCGTAATCCATTGCCACGCCTTCTGACTCGATGCGAAGCCATGAATAAACACAAGAGTTTTCTCCCCAGACCCTTTTATGGTCACATTATGCCGTTTTTTTACATCCCCATTAATAATAATCACTCTTTCCTCTAACAATCTGCCGTTAGCTTATATACCGAATTCTTTGCAAGCCAATGATCAATCTCATTCCTTTTAATCATACCATTACTTTGTTAGGGATTACAGCCTGGACTGAATATGTCTACCTTTCCCTCAGTCAGGAGGAGTATTTTGTAAAGCGACTACTTTACCGGTTTGAGTCACTTGGTTCAGTTCTATTTGACACAAGTTTTCCCGTTAAAAGGAAAAACTTGTACCGATTAGCGGTTAATCGACAGGAGTACTTATAAAAATGGTAAAAACATATACCGAATAATGCTATTCGAGAGGAGTTTAGTCACTAAACGAGCAAACTTGTGCCGAAAAGCACTTAATCGAGACAAGTTATAGCGGTACTTTCTCTTTTAGGGTCAAACTCCCTGCAAAGGACAAATAAAACCGGAGAGGAGTCTCATTTAAACCACTCCTCTCCGGTTCTATTTTATTTTCTCAGCTTTAAAGGCGTCTTATTTCAGTAAAAATGCAACTGTTTCGTAAGCACCCAGTTTAAAGTCTTTTTCAAGCGTGCGTTCTTCGCGGTTACCAATCAGATAAGTCGCGTCCATTTCCAGCAGTTCATCTGGCAATGTGATGCTGCTTTCTTCCGCATAAAAATGGTTCAGAACGAGAAGCGTCTGGCCTTTATAGTCTCGTCTGTACGCAAAAATGCTCGGATGATCAAGTTCCAGCGCTTTATAATCACCTTCTTGAATAATCGGCATATCTTTGCGCAGCTGAATCAGTTTCTTATAGTAGTCATAGATGCGCTGACTCATTTGACCGGTTTCGGCGTTAATCTGTTTGTAGTTATCCGCAACCTTCAGCCACGGTTCACCTGTAGTGAAGCCGGCATGTTCGGACTCATCCCACTGCATCGGTGTACGGGAATTATCGCGGGATTTTTCCTTGATAATCGCCATGGCTTCGTCGTGTTCAATGCCTTTTTCTTTCATTTCTCTGTAGGCATTATGCGTTTCAATATCGACGTAGTCCTCCAGATCCTCAAAGTTCGGATTGGTCATGCCAATCTCTTCTCCTTGGAAAACATAAGGTGTTCCGCGAAGCAAGTGATTTGTCTGGGCGAGCATGGTGCTCGTTTCATATGGATAATTTTCTACATCTCCGAATCGGCTGTTGGCACGCGGCTGGTCATGGTTATTCCAGAACAAAGCGTTCCAGCCCCCGCCTTCTGCCATGCCTTCTTGCCACTCATTCAAAATGGACTTAAGCTTGATAAAGTCAAAGGGCATCAGCGTCCATTTTTCGCCGTCTTTATAGTCTACTTTCAGATGGTGGAAGCTGAAAATCATCGACAACTCGTCGCGCTCAGGATTAGAATACTTCACGCCGTTTTCAACCGTCGTGGAACTCATTTCACCAACTGTAATAATATCTTCATACTTTCCAAACGTTTCCTTGTTCAGCTCCTGAATGTAGTCATGAACAATCGGCGTATCCGTATAGTGAGATTTACCTACGCCATCATCCGCATCTTTCAGCTCGTCATCTTTACCGATAACGTTAATAACGTCGAATCGGAAACCTTTCACGCCTTTTTCCAGCCAGAAATTAACCACTTTGTAGAGTTCTTCTCTGACATTCGGGTTACGCCAGTTCAAGTCAGCCTGCGTGACGTCATAGAGATGCAGGTAGTACTTGTCCGTGTCACCAAACTTGGACCAGGCTTTCCCGCCGAATTTAGACTCCCAGTTTGTCGGCAGACTGCCATCTTCCTGAGCTTCTCTTAAAATGTAAAAATCCTGATAATACTCATCACCAGCTAAGGCTTTCTGGAACCATTTATGATGTGTTGACGTATGGTTAAGTACCATATCCAGCATCAAATCAATGCCGCGTTTACCGGCTTCTTCGACCAGTCTGTCAAAGTCCTCCCACGTCCCAAACATCGGATCAATATCTGTGTAGTTGGCCACGTCATAGCCATTATCATTTTGAGGTGACGGGTAAAAGGGGTTCAGCCAGATCATGTCGATACCTAAATCTGATAGATACGGCAGTTTTTCCGTAACCCCTTTTAAATCCCCTACCCCATTGCCGCTTGTGTCTTTAAATGACTTTGGATAGGCTTGATAGATTACTTTTTCGTGAAAATTAGTCATCATCGTCTCCCTTTCTATTTCTTTTTTGTGAACCAATAGAAAAAGGGTTTTCCCTTAATTGCTGTCTTTTCCAGTCTTTTCCTCCAGAAATGTACAATTAAGTGGAAATACCCTTCCCCCATAGAGTAACATCATTCAATTAGTTAATTCTATTTTAACGTCCCAGTTTTGGAATCGGCAAGTTGTCGTTCTCCCAGCTCGTCAAGATTTCATTTTTCTCGAAGACGATAACTAAGGTAATTGGTACTACAATAGCAACTGCCATGGCAATCAAGAACCAGATGAGACCTGACTGAATACTCAAGAAACCTGGTAAGCCCCCGACACCAATGTTGAAAGCCGTGACGTCCATTGCCACAGAAAGCATTCCAGCAAACGCTGAACCAATCATTCCGGCAACAAATGGGTAAACATATTTAATATTAATACCAAACAAGGCCGGTTCTGTAACACCAAGGTAAGCTGAAATTGCAGCTGGTACAGAGACTGCTTTTTCTTTTTCGTCTCCACGGTGTAACCAGATAACACCCATAACGGCTGATGCTTGAGCGATATTTGATAGAGCAATCATTGGCCATAAGTTTGTTCCGCCAAAGTCGGATACCAACTGTAAGTCTATCGCGTTAGTCATGTGGTGCAGTCCGGTAATAACAAGTGGTGCATAGAGTCCACCAAACACAAAGCCGAATAACCAGTTAAATGTTCCGCTTAATCCCCAGTTAACGATTTGAGATAACCACGTACCCAACTGCCAGCCGATTGGACCGATAATAGCGTGAGCAACAAAAATCGTTGGTATTAAAGCGAATAACGGAACAAAGATCATGGACACAGCTTCCGGTACCACGCGGCGCAGCCACTTCTCAAGGAAGACCAGTAAGAAGGCGGCCATCATCGCTGGGATAACTTGAGCCTGGTAACCAATCATATCCAGCTGGAAGAATCCAAAGTCCCAAACAGGTACGTCACCTGCCAAGATATCTTCTACACCATAAGCATTCAGTAATTGTCCTGAAACAAGTGTCAAACCAAGTATAATACCTAAAATTTGAGTGGTGCCCATTTTACGGGTAACACTCCAAGTGATTCCGACAGGCAACATGTGGAATATCGCTTCTGCTGGCAACCAAAGGAAAGCATTAACCCCACTCCAGAACTGAGATGTTTCAACAATAGTCTGACCATCCAAGAATCCCATAGGAACGGCTTCCAATACGTTTCTAAAACCTAAAATCAAACCCCCGATAATAATTGCTGGAATCAATGGGGTAAAGATTTCTGCCAAAGCAGCCATGATACGCTGCAGGGGATTCATGTTCTTCTTACCTGCACCCTTCACTTCATCTTTAGACACACCTTCCAGACCAGATACAGCTGAGAATTCATTGTAGAAATCACCTACACGATTTCCTACAATCACCTGAAACTGTCCTGCCTGAGTGAACGTCCCTTTTACTGACTCGATCTCTTCAATTCTTTCTGTGTCTGCTTTGGACGGGTCGTCCAATACAAAACGCATACGTGTCGCACAGTGCGTGACTGCATTGACGTTTTCCTTACCGCCAATCGCATCAAGCAGTTCCTGTGCATCTGTCTTAAAATCTGCCACTATTATTTCCTCCTTTGTCTAAACTTGTATATACAAGTTGTTTGCATTTTTACTATACTTTACATCAGGAAAAAATGCAAGCGTTTCATTTTAGTTTTCTAAACTTTTATCGTCTCCTTTCCTTCGCTTCGGTTTCTACTAGTTTCGTTTACTCTCTATTTATATTTTAGCACTGTTTGCCGATGAACTAATAGTAAAAGCCCTCTACCTAAAGGAGGCAGAGAGCTTTTACTCAATTTATTTCCATACTTTTCTAAATTCACCAATCAGATAAAGGGAGCCAAATACGATAATTTTTTCGTTTGAGTGGGATGATTCTTTTAAACTTCTTATAAGCGATTCAACCGAGGAAAATGCTTCAGCCGCGACACCTTCTGCCTTAATTCTTTCAGCCGTTTCATGAGCATCAAACCCCCTGTAAGGATCCGGAGAAACCGTCAGCATTTGTTTAGCTTGAGGAAATACGGTTCGAAGCATGTCCATATACGCTTTATCTTTCATCATTCCTACAACAAAAATCAATTGGTCATCCGGAAAGAGTCTAAGCAGATTCTTGTTCAAATGAGCAATGCCCTCAGGGTTATGTGCACCATCAATAATAACCGTCGGCTCATGATTAATCTTTTCCATTCGACCCGGCCACTTTGCTTTTTTCAAGCCGTTTCGAATAGCCTCTTCATCTATCGAAAAACCTTTTGTAGACAAAATTTGTGCTGCTTCAATTGCCAGAGCCGCATTTGAAATCTGATGTCTGCCGAGCAGCTGAATAGTCAGATTATGAAGATGTTTATATGAAAACTCACTTTTATCTTCACTCATATTAACCTTCCTGACGTCTTCTGCTTTCACTTGAACGACTTTAGCATGTTCTCTTTCGGCTTTATTTAAAATGACCGCATTTATATCTTTTGACATTTCATGGAAGATGACTGTGCCTTGATCTTTAATAATTCCTGCTTTTTCTGAAGCAATCTCTACTTTCGACACACCTAAAACCTTCATGTGATCCAGTCCGATAGATGTAATGACTGCAGCCAAAGGTGTATTGATAATATTCGTCGCATCCAGACGGCCGCCAATTCCCGCTTCTAAAATTACCAGGTCACACTTCTTCTCGGAAAAATAAACCAAAGCAACGGCGGTCAATATTTCAAAGGAATACAATACTTCATCGAGTTCCTCTTCTACTTCCTCTACTAAAGGAGCGACGCGCTCTGTTAAGCGAATAAATGCCTCATCAGATATTTCTTCATCGTTAATTCGAATACGCTCATTGATTCTTTCCAAATGAGGTGACGTATAGATGCCTACTCTAACGCCCGCAGCACTGGAAATGGATGCCAGAAAAGCACTGGTTGATCCCTTCCCATTTGTCCCTGCAATATGTACGTATTTCAAGTGTTCCTGCGGATTACCCAGCTTTTCCATCAGCAGCTGCATACGGATTAAACTCTCTTTTTTTCCAGTGCCTCTATTCGTATTAACTAAATTAATGACGTCTGTCATGTTCATAATAGTAACTCCTCATAAATCGATTGTCTCTTACAGTATACAATATTTAAGGAGAAGAGTAACATAAAAGATGAGGGATTATACGTTATGTGATAAATTGAGCATTAAGTTTGTTTTGAGCTGCTGTAACGTTTATCTAAAGAGATTTATGTGGCTATTTTCCAGTTTAATTTTTATATATTCACTGAATATTAATTTTTTTAATATTTTAGGGTGTTATCGGTTGCTATTTAAAATTCTTTGGATTATACTATCCGTAAGAAATAGAATTATTCACACTTTCTTCATATTTTTTCCCAACCGCCCCGTTCCCAACACCTTAATTACACTCTAAGCACACCCTCGTGTTTAGATACCTAGTGCAAATCCCAGACCCCTATTTTTTTATACCCCTTCTGTCCCTTTAATTTTTCATGCTCTTTTTAATATTTATCAGTTCTAATTTAATATTATTATCCATTAATCGCTTAATTATATTATAAGTCACCCTCGTATATAATACCTCAACATCTACACCTTATCTTTTTTCTTAACTTCCTACACCATAAACTTAATTACCCTATACACCTTTCGTTATACATCTTATAAACCTCATAATTATTCCTCTTTAGTGAAACCATCACAATACTACTATCCTTGTCTTATGTTATGTATTTTAATTTAATTTTCTAACCTTTTATTTTGCGACCCTTTTAAGGAGGTGAGGACGACTGATATCTAAAACTGAATATCTACCTCAATCGTCCGCAGTACTTTAGTTACGGAGGTGTAAAGAATGTGAAAACTCAACATAAGTCTATGCTGACTCATTTTATTACGCTTCTATTTGTGATCTTTCAGTTTGTACAGTTCATGCCTTCCAGTCTCCTGACTGCCATAACTGCATCCGCTCAATCTGCCAGTCCAGTCACGCTATTTTCAGATGATAAGGGATCCGGTGACGTTAAGTGGACCGTAAGTGAAGACGGCAAGCAGATTACCTGGAACATAACTGTCAACCAAGCTGCATCAGAAACAGAAGCCTCTCCAGTCGCCGAAATCAAGTTACCCGGAGGCATCGGAGAACCTAAAATAGACTCAGCTACACTCAATGGCAACTCCATTGGAACAACATTCACCACAGTTAATGGAAATTATCGATTCAATCCTCAGTCGTACTCACTTGACTCACAAAAATTAGACATTCAGTTTAAAACAGAAGTCAGCGACCTAAACGCAGACACCCTTGCTTTCGGAGTCGGTGGAGCCATTGAACTGGTCGATACCCAAGCTACTCCTTCTCTGCAGAATATAACTGTTCCTAACCGGTTAGCACAAATTGAAAAAGAGCGGATTGCAGAGGAAGAACGATTAGAAGCTGAACGTATCGCAGCAGAAGAGGAAGCCGCTCGAATAGCAGAAGAAGAAAGACTAGCTGCTGAACAAGCGGAAGCTGAGCGTTTGGAGGCTGAACAAAAAGCGGAAGAAGAACGACTAGAAGCTGAACGTTTGGCTCAAGAACAAGCCGATAAAGTAGAAGCGGAAAGACTAGCTCAGGAAGAAGCCGATAAAAAGGCTGAAGAAGAGCGTTTAGCTGCCGAAAGGGTTGAAGCCGAGCAAGAAGCTGAAGCTGCAGAGCTAGAAGAAGAGGAAGACAAAGAAGACAGTATTGCTTTGGAAGAAGAGCAAGATGTTGAAGAGGAAGTAGAAGACATCGAACTAGAAGTCAAAGCCGAAGAAGACAGTGAAGCGGTTGAAGAGCTGGATTCTGTCATGATGATGGCTGAAAGTATTGGCATTCTAAGTACCTTTAATGCTCTAAATTACTTTTCAGCCACCGGGATTAGTATAAATCAACATTATGCAGCTGTTGGTATATTTATTGATACAGAAGATAATGTTCGTTTGATACTAGATAATGTTACTAATACGGCAAATCAATCAGATTTTCATTCTCCGATGTTAAATGGTCAGAATGCTCTAAATTACTCTACTGATTTCAATGTATACAATCAATACTGGGTAGAAGTAGGTGCTCAACTCACCTTAAATGTTGGTGGAGAAACTATAGTTATTGAAGGAGAAAGACTGATTGTTTTCGATTTCGGCCCTATGACAAATACTTTAGAAGAAATTAACACAATAAGCATCGATAATAGGGCACGTGGTTTCCGTATCGAAGGTATGACAGTCACACTTGACCTTGATTACACAATCACTAAAGAGGTCGAACCTACTACAGCGACCATTGGTGACGAACTAATCTATACGATTACTGTCACTAATAATGGTGATTTAGCTTTAAGTAATGTGGACGTTTTCGATGACACTCCTGATGAAATCACTGTTCTTCAAGTTAAAGATGGTAGTGGAGAATGGATGGATGCTGTATTAGACAATGGCAGAGTTCAATTGGCCAGCGGCATTTCTCTAGCAGCAAACGGAGTCTCACGAACCTTTCTAGTGAAAGCTTACGTTAATGATAATGCTGTAGATGGTCAGGAGTTGACTAATACAGCCACTATCGGAGGTGCATTTGCTCCTAAAACGGATACATCTACTGTAATGGTGGAAGCTACTGATGTTTCCATTCAAAAATTTATTACAGGAACAGATGCAGATATGGATGAAGAGTTTGAGTTTAGTTACTCAATTGTTAGACCTGGGGAAATTGAAGTCGATCACTATTACTCACCAGTAAACGACACCTTTATGTTAGGTGACTCTGACATCTTCCCACTTAACAATTTACCTACTGATGCATTACTGACATTAAGTGAAGAGTCTGGCGAGTACGAAGTAACCGTTACTGCAAATGGAACAGAAGTATTGCCAAATTCAGAAGGCACATACGAATTTAATTTAGCTGACTTTGAAAACTTGGAGATTATTGTCACTAATGATTTAACTGTTCCTAAAGAAGACTTTACCGTCATTAAAGAGTGGGTAGGCGGACCGGAGGAAAACAAAAACCCTGTTGATATTAACATCACCTTATGGCAAACAACAGATGGAATAACTCTTACAGAAGTAGAAGTTGACCCGGATGTTGATCCTCTTGAAGGACCATCCAATACCTTCACGTATACATGGGCTGGCCTACCATTACAAACACCTGATGGTGACCCTTATATCTATTACTTCACTGAAGAAGAAGTAAGCGGATATACACGGGAATACGCTAACCCAGTAACTATAAATGACGAACTATATGGAGAATTTGTAGAGTTTGAAGGTCTAGTAAGAAATATTTATCAAGTTCCTTCAGATGATATTGAAGCAACTAAAACATGGATTGGCGGAGAAAACGTTCGACCTGATCTTTGGTTCCAGCTGCGTCGTACTATTGAAGGTACCGATTTAGATGAAGCTGTAGAGGTCCTGCAGTTACCTACTACTGAACTTAATGAAGAAACTGTTTCAGTAACTTTCATGAACGTTAATCTTACAGACGAAAATGGTAACGCGTACAACTTCTATGTTGTTGAAGGAACAGTTGACGGGGAAACAGGCGACTTCATACCCGGGGACCCAGAAAACTTTGTCCGTTCTGGTAGTGGACTGGCTTTGACCAACACCTTTGAAAGTCCACTTATCGCTATCCTAGCCCGTAAAATCTGGGATGGCGGTCCGATTACTGACCATGTAGCCGTTGCTTTGACCTTAAGCCGTAGAAGTGATGAAGGCGAATTCGAAGTACTGGATATCGTGCCGGTGATTACACCAGAAGACGGCAACCATGCTCAATTTAATTATATCTGGGCTGACCTGCCGGAATTTGACCAAGATGGCAATCCTTACGAGTATCTCGTCACTGAAGAGTTGGAATTAGATAACTACGACTCCGACGTAGTATTTGATGAAGAACTCGGTATCTGGATTGTCACTAACACTTATGTCATTCCTCAACTCGAAATAGCCGGTACGAAGAGCTGGTTTAATGATACTTTAGCTCACAGACCAGGCATTTTGGAAATTACTCTCTTCAGAGCGATTGGAGAGGGTGGACCAGAAGAAGTCATTACAGTGGAAGTCTTTGCAGACGAAGACGGCAACTGGATGTACGACTTCGGTGAACAGGACTTTACTGACTTTGACGGAAATGTCTACACTTACTTCATTGAAGAAGAAGTGCCAGACAACTACCTTGAAGAGTATGCAGCTCCTTACTTCATTGAAGACGTCCTACAGCTTGATGTATCTAATACCTTAATAGATGGTGATTTGTATATTATCAAAGCCGATCAGGATGGTAATCCAATTACTAATAATCCTGCAGAGTTCAGACTAACCCGCATTTCTCCAGAAGCAGCTGAAGGTGAAGAATTCAGCGAACTCTTTGAAACAGATGAAAATGGCGAACTTACTATTACAGATTTACTTGCAGGAACTTACAGTCTAGAAGAAACACGCGCACCATCCGGCTTCAACTTACTTCCTGACGATATCATTGTCGTTATTGAAAAAGGTGAAGATGGCGAAACAATTGTCCGTTATGGAGAATCCTTGATTAATGAGGAAAATCCATTAGTCATTCGCAACCGCCCTTCCCAGCAGCTTCCAGATACAGGCAGCATGGGAACGACAGTCTTTACACTACTCGGCCTCGCTTTAATGGGAGGAACCGTCTACGGTCTCAAAAAAAATAAAAAGAGAATATAAAGAGGAGTGAGTAAAATGTCAAAACGAACACGGAAAATAGTAGGCTTACTAATGGGACTTCTGATGATCCTCTCAGTAGTAGCACCTGCTACAGCGATGGCAGAAGCAGAAAGACCAGACACAAGACCCGAAACAGGTAACCTGCATATTCATAAATTGGTATTTAATGATGGAAATTTTGACGATACTATAATTAATAACTCAAGTTTCGCACCCCTAAGAACGACGTTCTATCCTTTTACCGTAAAGATCAGTTAGAATATTGAACTTAAAAGTACAGAAAAAGACACCTCTCTTTGGTAAAATGTAGTTACCAA
>NZ_BAAGPH010000141.1:0-35717 GCF_054784355.1 Alkalibacterium psychrotolerans
AAAAATTCTGGAAAAAGTCATCCGCTGCGCCAGCATTTGACTTTTTTTAAATTTTAACGAAAACCTATTGTGATTTAATTAACAATAAGTCAACATCAGTAATTTATAGTTTTATGCAACACTAGTGTACTCTTATATATTATCCAAGCATTACAATACTCACGAAAAAAAGACACCAGAATCTGGTGTCTTCTCGAAATACTAGTTAAATAACCTTAAATATAATGGCATCACTTACATGCGTGTATAGTCTTTGGTCCAGGTCATCCCAATGGCACCTTGGCCAGTATGGACACCAACGACAGGGCCTAAAAAACTAAATTCAAATCGTACTGTTGGGAATTTTTCTTCAAGCCTGTTCAAAAATGCCTGGGCATCCTCTTCACAATAGGCATGAACGACAATCGCATGAATAGGATAAGGGGCTTCTTTCACAGCCTCTTCCAGTAAACTTTCCATACGTTTAAGTGCTTTTTTCATTGTTCTGATTTTATCAAAGGCAATAATCTCTCCAGCTCTCATAGTCAGCACGGGCTTAATTTTAAGCAGCGTTGCTACTCCTCCAGCTGTTTTGGACAAGCGTCCTCCTTTTATCAGGTTGGTCACGTCATCCACAGCAAAATAAATGTCTGTTGCATCCTTGAGTTCATCAAGTCTACTGATAATGTCACTGACTGATTTTCCTTCATCAGCTAGCCTGACTGCTTCTTTGACCTGTAAAGCTAAGCCTGCACCGGCAAATCCCGAATCATATGGATGAACGGTTATACCTTCCATTGATCGCGCTACACTGAATGCATTCTGGAATGTTCCAGAAATACGACTTGATAAATGGATACTGATTACTGCATCAAAGTCTTCTTTTAGTTTTTCATAAAGTTTCATGAAGTCCCCTACAGTGGGCTGAGAGCTAGTAGGCAACTTATCAGTTTGAGCAACTTTTTCAAAAAATTCTTCCATAGTAATATCAACTTGTTCCTTGTAGATATCCTGCTCAAAAATACAGGACAATGGTACAAAAAACAGATTGTTCTTTTCGTACTCCTCATTATTTAAGTAGGCAGTACTATCTGTTACAATTGCTATACGCATAATTTCTTTTCACCTCCATGTCGATTGGATTAATCTGATAGGCAGTAGATATTAGAATAACTACTATTATTTTTAGGTTTCAGGATTCATTATACACCAATTCAATAGAAAAATGAAAGAGGGTAACCATGGATAACTTTCGTACAGTAAAATCTCAAGGAAGTCATGAATTAATCATCAACAAATCTCGCTTTATCTGCTCGATGAAACGAACAGAAACAGAAGCAGATGCTCAAGCATTCATTGAAGATATAAGAACTGAGCACCCCAAGGCCAACCACAATTGCTTTGCTTACCTAATCGGCAACACTAATTCGATTCAGCGCATGTCAGATGACGGTGAGCCTTCCGGTACTGCGGGAGTTCCTATGCTGGAAGTTCTGAAAAAACAACAGCTAAAAAATACGACTGCTGTTGTAACACGTTATTTCGGCGGAGTGAAGTTAGGAGCGGGGGGGCTGATTAGAGCGTATGGTAGTGCCGTATCAGAAGCCATAAATGCTATCGGCCTAGTGGAAAAACAGATGAATCAATTGGTATCGGTCGACATATCCTATCATTTAAGTGGAAAACTGCAGAATACTTTAGAGCAGTCCCCTTACATAATACAGTCAATTGACTATACAGATACCGTTTTATTCAACTGCATCGTTAAAATTGAAGAACTCGAACAGTTTAAATTAGATATTACTAACTGGACTAGTGCTCAGGGCGTCATTACATTGGGCGAAAAAGCATGGATGGAAATGGATATCAAGGACTAACTCTCTAGCACAATCATGAACAAAAAGTGACTTAAGACAATTATTACCCGGATAGAAGCGTCTGCCTATTGACACACATGACTATTCAGTTAATAATAATACAGGATATACACATTTAGCAGACTAAAAACAAAGGAGTACAGCTAGTGTCGAATCACCTCAGAAATTCACGTTTAGAAAGCAATCAGCGACATAAGAAGAAACGACGACAACGGATAATCTTGACCTTTCTTATCCCACTGTTCACCCTTATCCTAGTAGCCACTGTCTACGCAGCTCATTTATTTGCTACTGTTGAAAATGAAATTGAAGCATCTTTTGTCGAAATTGATCGACCTGAACCGGTAGAAGAAGTCAATCCCATTGATCAGCCTGTATCTTTCCTCTTTCTCGGTATTGATAATGATGAGGACCGTCAGCTCCAATCGACGCGTGCAGACTCCATTATTTATGCCACACTGAATCCGCATACTCATGAAATGAATATGATTTCCATCCCCCGTGATACTTATGTCCCTATTGTGCGAAACGGGACTGTTATCAGACATGACCGCATCAATGCGGCCTATGCTATCGGAAAAGAAAGTGTCATGGTACAGACGATTGAAGAATGGCTGGATGTCCCTGTTCATTATTATGCAACATTCAACTTTACAGCCTTTCTGGATGTCATAGATGCCCTGGGCGGAATTGAAATGGATGTGCCCGTGACAATTAACGAAATGGATTCCAATGACAACATGGGGGTTATCACTCTGGAGGAAGGCTTCCAGTCTTTAAACGGAGAAGAAGCACTAGCTCTGGCACGTACACGGAAAATTGATGATGACGTTGCTCGCGGTCACCGACAGCAGCAGATTATTGAAGCCATTATTAGCAAAGCCTTAAATTTCCAGTCAGTTTCCAAGTACACATCAATCGCTGAAACAGTCGGCAGCAATATGCGAACAAACATGCGAACGAGTGACATGCGCGCCATTGCTCAGACCGGGCTGAACCAGTCTTTTGCAGTCGAATCTCACGTTTTTGAATGGACTAGTTTCGTGGAACGAGACATGGATCTTGTCAGAATACAACCCGACAGTTTTTCTCAAATTCAGCAGGCGATGCAGGATTCACTGAACCAAACGGAAAGAGAATCCTCACAAAGCGCAGCTGAACTGGAAGACAATTCAACCAGCACCAGCAGCTCCAAACAGAATAACAATTAAAAAGAGACAACCCGCGGGTTGTCTCTTTTTATATGCTGATATCTATCCGTTCAGTCGTTTCCCGAATTTTTTCAGCTGTCTGAGCATGGGCCGTCTTTCTTCACCAACAAGACCAATAATTTCTACAAATAGCTGAACCCCCAAAAGAACAAAAACTGTAAGCAGTATCGAGCCAATAAAGGTTGAAAAATTGTACAGCAAGGCGATGACCGAAAAAATTGCTGATACACAATAGATGGCTAAAACGGTTTGACGATGGGACAACCCCAGACTCATCAGACGGTGATGAATATGATTCTTATCAGCCGTTGATATAGACTGCCTGTTCAGTTTACGCCTGATCATGGCAAACAGAGTGTCCGTTACGGGAATCCCCAGTATCACAATCGGCAGTATCAGTGAAATAAGCGTCGCATTCTTCAGTCCCTGCAGAGAGAATATCCCTATCATGAAGCCAAGAAAGAGCGCCCCTGTATCACCGAGAAAAATACTGGCCGGCTGAAAATTATACGGCCAGAAACCGGCTATAGCAGCAACCAGGACAAAAATCATTATCGATATGGAGACTTCTTCAATTGTCAGAAAGAAAAAGCCAATTACTCCCATAGTTGTCAAAGCGATCATTGATATCCCGCTTGCCAGTCCATCCAGACCGTCAATCAGATTAATCGCATTTGTCAGCCCAACTATCCATAACAGTGTTAATGGCATCTGCCATGCACCAAATTCTATTGTACCGTAATAGGGAAGCGTCATCGTTTCCAGTGCGATATCTCCAAAAGCATAGACCGAACCGGCACCCGCTAGAATGCCGACTATTTTAACCAGCGGCTTGAGTTCAAATAAATCATCCAGCATACCCGTCAGCACAATTATCGTAGCCCCTATAAATATCGGCAGCAGTTGCGTTCCATCTGTAGGAATTAGAAAAAAAGCTGACAGGTAAAATGAAATATAAATGGTCAGCCCGCCCATTGTCGGCATCACTTTCTCATGTACCCTTCTAGCCTCCGGTTCATCGACAATCTTCAGTTTTTTTGCAATCAGTTTAAATACTGGCGTCAAGACAAGTGTATTCAGCAAAGTGAAAATACAAACCAGTAATACCAGAAACATATTATACATAAGTTAACTCTTTTCTAAAATAGCATTTTCTATAGTATAGCATCCTTATAATACAAATCACAATTGCAATTGAAATGTGATTAGATTAAACTTATAAGAGATTCTACATCCCGAGTTTAGAAAAGAGGCCGATATGCGATCAGATAAGCATACTAATAAAAAAACGAGAAACACCTGGTTAAAAAGAGCAGCTGTGGTAATAGGTATAGTCCTGGCTTTTGGTCTTGGCACCTATGCCGGTTATTATGGCTGGCAAGTTGTCCAGTTACTCTCAGATGTCTCTGAAGACACACCAGAAGAACTGCGCGATACGTCCGAAAGTGATGAAACGATACGCGATATGCTTCCCATTTCCATACTTATTTTAGGCTTGGACGAAGAAAACGGGTCCAGCCGTTCCGATTCAATGCTTGTTGCGACGGTCAACCCTGAAAAAGAATCCACAAAAATTGTTTCTATTCCAAGAGATACATTAATTACACTGCCTCATTCAAATGACGACCGACTTGAAAAAATTAATGCTTTGCACGCTTTTTATGGTGTCAGTGGTGTCATCGATTATCTGGAAGACTATTTAACTATTCCCATATCCTTTTATGCCACATTAAATTTTGATGGACTGGTCGACATGGTTGATGCTGTTGGCGGCATCACTGTTGATTCTCCCCTTGCCTTCACCGTTCAGGACAGTGAAGAGAATCTGGATGCCATTCAAATTGAAGAAGGCATACAGATGCTGGATGGCGAAGAAGCACTGGGATATGCACGAATGAGAAAGCAGGACCCTCGAGGAGACTTTGGCAGACAAGAACGCCAGCGTGAAGTGATTGAAGCACTGACGGAAGAACTCCTTTCATTTGGTTCCATAGCCAATCTCACCCCCATTCTCAATGCTATTCGTCCTAACCTTCAGACTAATATGACGCCACAGCAGATGTTCTCAGTTGCGGCCAATTACCGTCCGGCAGCTAATACAATTGACTCGATTGAAATTTCAGGTGTAGATGAATTTGTCTATGTCCCGGAATACGGTCACGATTTATATGTATTTAGACCTTTCGACCACAGCCTGTTGAGCCTTCAGGAAGAACTGCGGGAACACATGGAAATTGAAAATTTGGGTAATTATGGCGAGGACGAAGTGCTTGATATAATTGAAGACGAAGCAGACAGTATCGATGCTGAAGACAATCTTGACAGCAGCAACTGATCCTTTTAACTGCACATAATAAAACCGGTAAGCGAGGAGAAATGTCTCGCTTACCGGTTTTATTTTTCTCAAAATCCAATACGGTTACACACTACAAATTTATTCACTGGTTGCTTCAAGAAAGAATTCGTAACGTGACCCGACATACTGTGCTCTGACATATTCAAAGGGGACATTATCCTGTGTATAACTGACCTGCTTTAATCTTAAAATTGGCGACTCTCTTTTTACTTGAAGCAGATCAGCCACTTTCTCGGATGCCCAAGTTGCTGATATAATCTGTTCCGCTCGTGCTACTTCAAAACCTTGTTCAGAGAGCGTTCGGTAAAGGTGTTGAGTCAACTCTTCCTTACTGAATGATTTTATAACCGACTCAGGCAATGTTGCTACTTCAAAGCAGATAGGCTCGCCGTCAGCATATCTCAAGCGTTCCATAATTATGACCATTTCATTCTGTCCAATTTGAAGTTTTTCCGCTTCGCTTTCACTCGCCCGTTTAGTGTAGTAAGAAATCAGTTTACTTGTCGGCTTCTTGCCCAGCCGTTCGATCGTTTCAGTAAAGCTGGGAATTCCTTTTAACTTTTCACGCACTTTTTCTGAAGCGACGAATGTCCCTGATCCTCTTCGTCTTTCCAGGAGTCCTTCTTCTACTAAGGAACTGACCGCCTGCCTGGCTGTCATTCTACTCACTTCAAACTCTTCAGCCAAATCTCGCTCAGATGGAATTTTTTTGCCTTTTTTCCACTCATTCGACACAATTCGCTGTCTGATTTTATTGTGCATTGCTATATAGACGGGAATTTTTTTTGACATAATTGATCCTTTCCTGCCTTTAATTTCTCTCAAGTTTGCTGGCAGCCGCTTCATCTAAAATCAGCGTCACATTGCCATGGTGCTGAAGAATACTGGACGGAACAGCTTCGGTCACCGGGCCATTAACCGTATCAGCTATAGCCTGGGCTTTATTTTCGCCATATGCCATCAGTATAATCTTTTTGGCGGACATAATGGACTCAATGCCCATTGAGTAAGCGGAGCGAGGCATATCGTCTTCAGATTCAAAATAATGCTTGTTCGCTTCAATTGTCGCCTGCGTTAACGTCACTTTATGAGTGGTACTCTCAAAGGAGGTACCCGGTTCATTGAAACCTATATGAGCATTAGTCCCGATACCTAATATCTGGACATCAATTGGATTGTTTTCAATAACTGAGTCGTAGCGCTTCGGTTCATCTTTTTCATCTGCCAGACCATCAGGTATATGTGTTTCTTTAAACGGCTTGGCATTAAATAACTGTTCCTTCATAAACGTATAATAACTTTGCGGGTGGTCAGATGGCAGACCCACATATTCGTCCAGATTAATAGCTGTTTTATCAGTAAAATCCAGACTGCTGTTTCTGATTTCCTCATAAAGCGTTTCTGGCGTACTGCCAGTAGCTAAACCGAATACTTCTGCGCCCTTTTCAAGAGCCTCTTTAATCAGTTCAAATGCTTTTTTTCCGCCTTCTTGTTTATTTTTGACTATAATGATGTTCATATTTTTATTAGTTGAATTCATGAATTTTTCCTCCTAAGACAGTTTGTTTAATGGTTAATCCTTTATCCAGAACAACCATATCGGCAGCGAAACTTGGTTTTAACTGACCTTTTTCAGCCAGTTTAAATTCCTTTGCCTGATTGACTGAGCTCATTTTAACAGCTTCTTCCATTGAGCAGCCTGTGTACTTCATCATATTTTTAAACGCATCAATGAATGTCAGCACACTTCCGGCAAGAGTCCCGTCTTCCAGTCTAGCCTGTTTGTCCTTGACTGTTACGGTCTGACCGCCTAATTCACTCTCGCCATCGGGTAGTCCTTTCGCTCTCATGGAGTCTGTAATCAGCTGAATGCCATCAGCCCCTTTGGCTTTATAAGCAAGCTGAACCATTGGTTTAGATATATGATAGCCATCCACTATCATTTCAACAGAAACATCATCTTCCAGCAGACCATAGCCGCTCACACCTATTTCTCTGTGATGAAGACCTCTTTGCCCGTTGAAAAGGTGGGTGACATGCGTCGCCTTTGATTCTTTTAGCTGGTCATAAGTCGCTCCTGAATGACCGGCAGAGAGAACAATCTGGTTATCGGAGCAATACTCTTCAAAATCCTCGAGATTTCCGGTTTCTGGAGCGTAAGTGATTAAACGGATAAGGTCCCCGCTTATTTCCTGCCAATCCTTAAGCGTTTCCACTTCAGCCGGTCGAATAAACGCTTCTGGTTGTGCCCCTTTATATTCTTTGGAAATAAAGGGCCCTTCCACATGTATGCCTTGAATCATGGGATTCATTTGCGCAGCTGATTTGATTGCTTTCAGGGAATTTTTTATCGCTTCATCCGATTGGGTCATGGTTGTTGGAAAATAAGTTGTAATGCCTTCCTCCAGCATCTTGTAGGTCATGTCACTGATTTTTTCCGGATCCGCGTCCATGTTATCTGCTCCGTAGCCCCCATGACTGTGGACATCTATAAAACCTGGAACGATAGACAGACCTTCCAGATCCACTTCTTTGTCCGCTTCTTCTTTTTGATACAGTTCCATTTTACCTACACCCAGAATCTCATCAGCAAAACGGATGTAGCCTTTTTCAATTCTAGCTTCTCCTGTATAAATACAGGCATTTATATAAACAGTTGCCACACTGAATCCTCCTTTTAGTTATGTAACTAAAACCCTTCACTACTAAAGCAAAGGGTTTTGTATGGATTTAGTTTATTTCCAGAAGTCGTCAAAGATGGTTACCGGAAGATGGCGCTTGTGCTGAGTCTTCAGGTACCAGCTTTCAATAGTAGCTGCGGCTTCTTCAGAGACAGTTTTGCCTTCCAGATAAGCGTCTATTTCGTCGTAAGTCACTCCTAGTGCCTGCTCATCTGCCAGTCCTGGCTTATCTCCTTCAAGATCGGCAGTAGGCACTTTGTTAATTAAATGTTCGGGTGCACCGAGATCGGACAGCAGCGCTTTGCCTTGACCTTTATTTAAACGGAAAAGCGGGTTTAAATCCGTTGCCCCATCTCCATGTTTCGTATAAAAACCAGTAACTGCTTCTGCCGAATGATCCGTACCAAGAACGACACCTTCTGTATCGCCTGCGATTGCATACTGGACGACCATTCGCTCTCTGGCTTTTACATTTCCTTTATTGAAGTCAGAGATAGCAAAATCATTTTTATTTAAAGCTGCTTCTAGAGCATCAACTGCCGGCTTAATATCCACTCGCATAACCTTATCAGGCTTTATCCATTCAATCGCATCCATGGCATCCTGTTCATCCATCTGTTCTCCATAAGGTAAGCGGACGGCAATAAAGGAATAGTCTCTTTTGCCTGTTTCTTCTCTCAATTCTTCCACTGCCAACTGGGCAAGTTTTCCTAACAGACTGGAATCCTGTCCGCCAGATATTCCGAGCACAAGACTATTCAAGAACGGGTGTTTTTTCATGTAGTTTTTAATTAGCTCAATACTTTTTCTTATTTCTTCTTCTGGATTAATCTCTGCTTTGACTTTCATTTCCTCTACTATGCGTTTATGCAGTTCGGACATCACTATAAGCCTCTCCTTTATTAGAAATAATTGTTTGTCTACTGCTCATCAAAAAATAGCATTATTGTCTGAGCTGGACTGCTTGGATATTTTTTTAAATAAGTTGATGGTTTCAACTTTAGTGTCATAAAGTTTTTGGGATAAATCCACCGGATACGGTTCAGGATTCAACAGACGCTTATGTTCTTCCCACTGTTCAGACAGGCTCTTCTTCGCGTACTCTTTAATTTCTTCGAGTTCAGGGAGCGTGTAGACGAGCTCTCCGTCCACGATGATATCTTCAAGAAGTGGACGTGCCGAGAAATTGGTTACAGTCTTATTTATATAAGTGTATTGTGGATGGAACATGAAGAGCTCTTCGTTCAAATCCGGCCGTTCATCTGACAGAGTAATATAATCGCCTTCGGGTTTTTTATTGCCGTACGACCGAATGCGCCACACCTGTTTTTTGCCTGGCGTAGATATTTTAGCAACGTTAGCTGTCAGCTTAAGTGTGTGATGCATCGTCTGATCTTTTCCTTCTACAGAGACAATCTTGTAGACTGCACCAAGGGCTGGCTGGTCAAAAGCTGTAATCATTTTGGTCCCGACTCCCCAGACATCAATCTTGGCTCCCTGCATTTTCAAGTTAAGAATAGTTTCAGGATCCAGGTCATTAGATACAAATATCTTGGCGTCAGGGTAGCCTGCTTCATCAAGCTGCTGTCTCACACGCTTGGACAAATAGGACAGATCGCCTGAATCCAGTCTCACACCGACAAAATTAATCTTGTCACCCATTTCTTTCGCTACCTTAATGGCATTGGGCACACCAGAGTCTAATGTGTGATAGGTATCCACCAAAAAGACACAGTCTTTATGCGTTTCCGCATAAGCTTTAAACGCCTGATACTCATCTCGGTAAGCCTGAACGAGTGCATGGGCATGGGTTCCGGCAGCCGGAATGCCGAATATCTTAGCGGCACGCGTGTTGCTGGTCGAGTCACATCCACCAATGTACGTGGCGCGTGCTCCCCAGATTGCCGCATCGAATTCCTGAGCGCGTCGTGCGCCAAATTCAAGAACAGGATCGTCTCCTGCTGCACTTTTCACCTGAGAAGCCTTTGTTGCAATTAGGGTCTGGAAATTGACGATGTTTAAAAGCGCTGTTTCAATCAGCTGACAGTCTGCCAGCTCACCTTCGACTTGTATGAGTGGTTCATTGGCAAAGGCAACTTCACCTTCTTTAAAAGAGCGGATGGTTCCTTTAAATTGCCAGTTTCTAAGGTACTCCAGAAAATCATCGGGGAACTCTTTGACTTCTTTTAAATAGGCAATATCCGAGTCAGTGAAATGGATAGACTTTATATAGGTGACTACCCTCTCAAGTCCGGCAAAAATTGTGTACCCCATTCCAAAGGGATTGCTGCGGTAATACACCTCAAATACTGCTTTCTTATCATGGTTTCCTTTTTTCCAGTGAGTATAAATCATATTCAGTTCGTAAAAATCTGTATGCAATGCCATACTGTCATCTGCATAGGTTTGATACATTCTTTTTCCTCCTTAAATCAGGACTATCTCTATGTTACAGTATATCACATTTTCTCATTTTCTAAATGATGTGTGTTTAATCTGAACCGTTTTCTAATAAATAAAAAAACCAGAGAGCTCGTTGACGAGTTTCTGGTTTCAGATGACGTGATTATATACTTTTATAACGGCCTCTGCCTGATTAAGAAGAGAAAACTGTTGTGCTGCCTGTCTGAACTGCCTACCCATTTCTTCCAGTTCATGCGTTTCCCACTTACTATATGCTTCGCTCAGAGATGAGGCGAGAATCGTAGCATCATTTGCTTCAATAAGCCAGCCCGTATCTGATGAAGCCATCAATATGTTAACATCCCCCACATTACTTGCAATACAGGGAACCTGCTGTTCGGCTGCCTGCAGCAGAACAACGGGAAAGCCTTCAGAAATTGATGGCAAGATCATTAAATCACTCTCGCTGACTGCTTCCCGCAAGTCTTCTTTATTGAGCCAACCCTTAAATTCAACATGCGACTCTATCTTGAGTTCTTGGGATAAGCTTATAAGCGCCTCTTTTTCTTTTCCTTCACCGCATAAGACCAGTTTCCAATTTGGTAGTCCAAGGTCGGCCAGTACTTTAAGCAGAAAAGAGAAGTTTTTGACTGCTTCGAGTCTTCCTACTGCGATTAACTGGAAGGTGTGCTCATTTTTTGCTTTATTTAAAGGCGGTTCGAAGTCAATGCCATTGTATACGGTATGTAGCTGCGTTTCGTGAAGCCCTGCCTTTTGCAGAATCCGTCTGATTTCGTTCGATACTGTTATGACCGAATCAGCTTTTTTCACACTGGATACATTTATTTTTTCAAAGATACTGCCCTTCAAACCTCTGTCACTGAAATCCAGATACGGATTGCTGTGAAGCGTTACAATCCACTTAGCCTTGATAAACGGCTTAAGAATACCCATGACCATATTGGCTCTTGGTCCATGGGTGTGTACAATTTCTGCCTGACTGTTGTTAATGTAGTTAATCAGTTTCTTAAACACTCTTAAGTCGTACCGGCTCGACTGCTGAATGACTGTGACATCTATCTCCTCTAACCGCGCTGCCGCTGCAACAGGCCCTTCTTCCAGAACAAGCAGTTCGGCAGTGACCTCTTTCTCCTGGAGCGCGCTGAGCAAGCTAATTATATGAGACAAGCCTCCGCCGTACTCATTTCCCGCATTTATATGCATCACTTTCATTTCGCTTTTTCCTTTTGTTTCTGCTTGTAAATTTCTTTAATAAACAGCGGTAAAGCAAGCATACGCTTATAGCGTGAAGGCTGCTTCAGCAGACGATAAAGCCATTCCACGTGAAACCGCTGAACAAGATAAGGTGCACGCTTGGCATTGCCAGAAAGCACATCGAAGCTTCCGCCTACACCGACAGCTATGCCGTAATCGGCTTGTTGGAGATAGGTTTTAATCCACTCTTCCTGTCTCGGAAAGCCAAAGGCAACAAATACAATATCCGGACGTGTTGCCTTTACTTCCTCAATAACCGATGGATCGGCATGATTGAAATAACCATTCCTGTGTCCGACAATAGTGAGGTCCGGCCACTTATCTTCAACGTTTTTAACGGTCTGATTAACGACCTCTTCATGCGCTCCAATAAAATACACACGCTTGTTATTCAAATTGGCAATTTCTAAAAGCCCCATCATCAGTTCAAAGCCGGGCACACGCTCTTGTATCGGATTATCCAGTTTTCTTGAAGCTCTGACAATTCCAATCCCGTCAGGGGCAATAAAATCAGCTTCCATCAGCAGGTTGTAATATGAAGGATGATTTCTGGCATACATCACAATTTCGGGGTTAGCTGTTACGAGAAAAGTTTTTTCTTTGTTTTCCATACGCAAATACAACTGTTTAAGAAATTCTTTTCGCGTCATGTTGTCAAAAGGAATACCAAGAATTGTAATTTTGTCCTGCATTGTCTGCCCATCCATTCTACTGTAAACTATTATTTTACTCTTAGATTATCTCTAGAAATTGCTAATCAGATAAAACCTGATTTTTCCCATTACGCTTGACCTTACTAAGCAGACGATCAGCTCGATTAAAGAACTGACTGACTGACTGTTTCTCCTGGAATGTATTCTGCTATACCTGAACTGCTTGACGCTTCAGCAGGTTCCGAAAACTCGCTGTTCTGAAAATCCAGCCGAATAGCTTCAGCAATTTTTTTAGCCTCAGTTTTATTGATGTCCGGTAGAACAATCAAAAACTTTCCGCCTGCGAATGCTCCGGCATAAAATTCCTGATCGATGACATCTTTCATGACATCCGCTGCCCGTCTGATCATTTCATCACCAAAGAGCGGTCCAAAAAGAGAATTCTGATGCTCCAGGTTATCAATGTCAAAGACGACTAAAGAAACGGTCGTTAATTTACCTGTTTTGATGCGCGACACAATCTGCCCGAGCTTCACTAATATATTTGACCGATTGTACAAACCAGTCAGCGAATCCCGCTTGGACTGGAACTCCCACTCTTTGTTTTTACGCAGGAGCTCTTCTTTTTCTTTTTCATTTTCAGAGATATCAAATACGATGCCTCTCATAAACAAAGGCGTGCCGTCTTCTGCTCTCTGAGTCACTTTACCTCTGTCATAATATGTTTTGTAGGTTCCGTCCTTAGCCCGTACACGGTACTTGACTTCCCATACCGGTAATTTCCCCGCCAGGTGGTCACGCATGACCTGCATCACTTCTTCATAATCTTCAGGATGCAGACGGTCGGTAAAGAATTGAAAGTCAACTGTCTCAGGAAGTTCGTCTTCAGTAAACCCTAATGCAGCTGCTTTCATTGGATTAAAGGTTACATTATTTTCTTTCAGATCCCAGAACCAATGTCCCAGATTACCTGACCAGGAAAACTCAAGAGAATCCTGCTTCTGCTGATGATCTAACAGTTCCTTGTTCAATCGCCTTAACGAATCCAATTCTAGCTTTAGCTGTTCCAGTTCTTCTCTTAGCTCGGTCATCTTATCGGCTCCTTTAAGTCTAGTATAATATAGATAAGATGCGTTTGTAATCAGTGACTTATCTCTTTAGTAATACTTAATGTATCATTTCACAAAATTGTCAAAATTGGTTCGTTTCATCCTGTATTAATCTTCTGCATGTTCGATTGAAAGCAGATGAACTTGAAGCGGATGACTTTCCATAACGGGGCCTTCATGCGTAACCACGACTCTGTCCCCTTCTTCAAAAGCCTGCTCTGGTGGGGCACTGATGGCTACTTCATCCCCGGACGACCTGATTCCCTCTCCTTCATCAGGACGTATGATTAACTGATTAGAGGAATCCACAGAAATCACCGTTCCGGTAAAGGATTCACCGGTATCTGCAGCACAGCCGCTAAGTAACATAAACATCAGGCTAAGTACCATTAGTCGTTTAAACATTGATGACCTCTCCTGTCTACTTTAATGCTTTTTAAGAAGAATCTGATCAATAAAATGCTCAGAAGTTTTGTGAATAATCATATCCGCTCTAAACCGAGTCGGTAGAATATACTCCTGAAGGTTTTTTAAGTTGATTGTACGCCAGACATTCTTCGCCATTTTGAATGCCTCTTTCCGGTCGCCGACAGCATAAGGGTAGTAGTAGTTTGACGGGTCCTTAAAAGCTGTCTGAAGCAGCACGCCAAACCGTTCAAGGTACCACTTTTCAATCCGGTCAGGTTCGGCATCTACATAGAAGCTGAAATCGAAAAAGTCACTGACAAATATCTTTTCGTTTGCCGGCAATTGCAGCACATTGATTCCTTCTACAATCAGGATATCCGGCTGATCGATTATTTCAAATTCATTCGGCACAATATTATACAACCGGTGAGAATACAGCGGAACTTTAATATTTCGCTTGCCACTCTTCACGTCACCCATGAATGAGATGAGGCGATGCATGTCATAACTTTCAGGAAATCCTTTTCTATTCAGTAAATTACGTTCTTTCAGCACTTCATTCGGATACAGGAAGCCATCGGTTGTGATGAGCTTGACTTTCTTTTCAGGGTAAGCCCTGGCCATCATTTTCTGTAAAAAACGGGCCAAAGTGCTTTTGCCGACAGCCACACTGCCCGCAATCCCGATGATATACGGATCTTTTTCAGCCGGTCTCTTTAGAAGTTTTTTCACTTCACACTGTCGCTTATGATAATGTTTAATATACTGATGTAGCACCTGAAGAATCGGCAGATAAATTTCCTTCACATCTGTGACTGAGACCTGATCATTTAATGAACGCAGTGCTTCAACTTCTTCATCGGTCAATGAGATTTCTGTATGGTTATTCAGTTCTTTCCACTCGTTGCGGTTAATAATATAAAAAGAATCAGATTCTTTCATGCGGTTCCCTCCGCTTCTTTAACTGATGGTTATCTGTAATAGTTTACCAAATAATCATCCGCTTTCACACTATATCCGGCTATTTTTTTATAACCCTTGTTTCTTTAAGTAATTTTAATCTTAAATTGATAGGATAGATTAGAGTTTCTTTCAAAAATACGTTATGATTATTAGGATAAAAACATACATGAAAAATTGAGGTGAACAGATGAAGACGTTATCGGATCAGGCAATCGGAACGGCTCACGGTAAACTTATTTTAATAGGCGAGCACGCCGTAGTCTACAATGAACCCGCCATTGCTTTTCCCTTTCCGGCAGCTCCAGTGGAAGTAAGAATAGAAAAAATAACTGGCCAGACCGTTCTAACCTCTACTTATTTTCAAGGTCGGCTTAAGGACATACCCGAAGCATTAACTAATTTAAGCATGCTTATTCATACTGTCTGCCAGGATTTAAATCAGTCCGTTAACGGGCTGCACATCACCATTTCCAGCAAAATTCCGCCGGAGAGAGGCATGGGATCCAGTGCCGCTGTGGCTACGGCAGTGACACGTGCCCTCTACTCGCTGTGTGAACGAGAACTGACAGACAGTCAGCTGCTGACTTATGTGGACCTGTCTGAGAAAATAGCCCACGGAAACCCCAGTGGTCTGGATGCACGCGTAACCAGCAGTGCTTCCCCTATTTATTTTAAAAAAGGCAGTCATTTCAAGCCTTTGGATTTGAATTTAGAAGGCTACCTGATTGCCGCAGATACTGGAGTTAAAGGACAAACCCGACTGGCCGTTGAAGGTGTAGCCCGTCAGATGAAGGACAATCCAGTGTCAACTAAAAAAATAATTCAGGCAATCGGTCAGCTATCCGATAAGGCTAAAGCAGCTGTCGAAACAAATCAGATTGAACAGCTTGGCTTACTGCTGTCAAAAGCACACCTTTACCTGAAACAACTGCAGGTCAGCAGCAGGCAACTGGATCAGCTGGTAGATGCAGCTTTGGCTTCTAATGCCCTCGGTGCGAAATTAACTGGCGGCGGACGCGGAGGCTGTATGATCGCTTTAGCAAAAACACAAAAACAGGCAGAGGCTATCGCCAGTGATCTGATGAAAAATGGTGCTGCCCAAACCTGGATTCACGCATTAGGAGAGAACAGACATGACTAAATGGACACGCGCTCACACAAATATTGCCCTGATAAAATACTGGGGAAAAGAAAATGAACAGTTAATCATTCCGAAAAACAACTCGTTATCACTAACTTTGGATGCCTTTTATACGGATACGCAAGTAGTATTTGATGCCTCACTGTCAGAGGACATACTTATTTTGGATGGTGTCGAACAGGATGCCGCATCCCTGAAGAAAGTCCAGAAAGTTCTGGACGAAGTGAGACGCCAGGCTGACATACAAACTAAAGCCCGGGTGGAAAGTATCAATCACGTACCCACTGCAGCAGGGTTGGCGTCCTCCGCATCCGGCTTAGCCGCACTGGCTGGAGCGGCCAGTTATGCAGCAGGCCTGTCCCTCAGCACTGAAGACCTGTCTAAGCTAGCTCGAATCGGGTCGGGTTCTGCCTGCAGGAGTATATATGGCGGTTTCGCAGAATGGGTAAAAGGAACCGATCATGACAGCTCATATGCGGTACCTGTTGATGACGCAGACTGGGATATCGGGATGCTTTTCATTATCGTCAACGATGCTAAAAAAGAGGTGTCAAGCAGAGACGGCATGAAGCGTACAGTTGATACGTCTCCTTTCTATGAAGGCTGGCTGCAGTCACTGGACGCAGACTTGGCGGCGATAAAAGCTGCCATCAAAGAAAAATCTATCGAAAAAGTTGGAAGCATTGCCGAGCGTAACGCTTTGAAAATGCATGCCACCACATTGGGCGCAGACCCTCCATTCACTTATTGGACGGCTGAAAGCATGAAAGCCATGGATACCGTCAGAGAGCTTAGAAAACAGGGTTTCACTGCCTACTTTACAATGGACGCTGGACCCAACGTGAAAGTCATCTGCAGACAGAGTGAATCGGGTCAGCTAAAAAAACACTTGCTGACTTCTTTCTCAGAGAGCCAGCTGATTGAAGCGAAGCCAGGTCCGGGACTTCATCTCGTAGACAGAAGTTAACTGAAGGAGAAAGAGAAGTTATGAAAAAAGCCAATGCCAAAGCACCAGGCAAGTTATTTATAGCAGGTGAATATGCCGTTGTGGAAGCCGGACAACCCGCTGTTATTGTGGCCGTCAATCGATTCATATCGGTCACTGTCAGACCGACAGCAACTGATTTTGGTTCCATTTATTCAAGTGTGCTGGCTGATCAGGCGCTTAAATGGACACGCACAGATTATGGTCTGGACTTTTCTATTCCTAATGAAAAGTCAGCCATCGTGAAAGCCGCTATTGAGACAGCAGAAGCTTATTTGACCGATTTGGGCAAGTCGCTGAACTATTTTGACATGCTGATTGAAAGTGAAATGGTACATGATGATGGTAAAAAGTACGGTCTGGGTTCAAGCGGGGCCGTTACTGTTGCCGTCATCGAGGCTCTGCTGGCTGCTTATTCGGTTCAGGTCAGTCAACTATCTTTATATAAGCTTGCTGCACTGGCTCACCTGTCACTGAATAGCAATGGATCATTTGGTGATTTAGCTGCAGCCAGTTTTACCGGCTGGATTGCCTATACTCGCTTTAATCAGGAGAGTCTTATGCGTGATTGGCATACCTTTACCGTTAAAGAGCTTCTTGAACGGCCATGGGAACAGCTTTCCATCAAATCCCTTGCGCCACCCGAGGACTTGTCGCTGCTGGTCGGCTGGACCGGCTCCCCTGCTTCTACCGAATCACTGGTAAAGCAGTCGAGAAAAACGGTTAACGAAGCAGCTTACAGTAGTTTTCTTGAAGAAAGCAGCGCCTGTGTGAACAGACTGATTGAAGCGCTGAATAATCAGCATTCAAAAAGTATAATGACAGAACTTAGTATAAACAGAGAACTATTACTGGAAATGGCTGAAGCGAAGTCGATTGAACTGGAAACACCCTTACTTAACAAGCTATGTTCTATCGCCTCGGATCATTTTGCTTCTGCTAAAACGTCTGGTGCCGGTGGTGGAGACTGTGGAATTGCACTGATTCCCAAGCAATTCGATTCCAGCTTACTGATAGATGAATGGGAAGCAGAAGGCATTGTCCCGCTTGATTTAGACGTTTATACAAAATGACTTACTACAAATTGGAGTGTAACTATGACTAAAGCTGATAATAGAAAAAACGAACATGTTTCTCTATCTGAAAAATTCTACAAAGAAAAAGTATCATCTTTTAACGATATTCATTTTGTGCACCACTCTTTTCCAGAAATGGATGTCTCTGATGTAGACTTGTCCGTTGATTTGGACGGCCTCCACTTTACTTCCCCTTTCTTCATCAACGCCATGACTGGCGGCAGTGAATGGACTGGAAAAGTGAATGAGAAACTTGCAGTCATTGCCCGCGAAACCGATCTGGCCATGGCGACCGGCTCTGTGAGTGCCGCTTTAAAAGACCCTTCTCAGACAGATACCTTTAAAATTGTCAGAGACACACATCCGAATGGACTGATTTTTGCCAATCTGGGTGCCGGGCACGGACTGGAGAATGCTAAACGGGCTGTAGATATCCTGGAAGCCGACGCCCTTCAGATTCATATTAACGCCCCGCAGGAACTGGTTATGCCTGAAGGAGACCGGGAATTCAAAGGCTGGCTGAAAAACATTGAATCAATAGTCAACGGCTTGAACCAGCCGGTAATTGCCAAGGAAGTTGGTTTCGGCATGAGTCGGGAGACCATTCGTCAGCTCGAATCCGTTGGCGTAAACCTTATAGATGTAAGTGGTCAAGGCGGAACTAATTTTGCACAGATTGAAAATTATAGACGTAAAGATTTCAAACTGGATGACGTTGAAGACTGGGGCCAAAGCACTGTTGTCTCTCTTCTGGAAGCAGAAGCAAGCGGCGTTGACTCACACATTATTGCCTCAGGCGGTATTCGCCGGCCGATGGAAATGGTCAAGGCCATGGCTCTGGGAGCAGAACTGAATGGTTTATCCAGTCAGTTTATGCATATGGCATTAAAGGATGTCGATCAGGCTATCGAAACCATCACTCAATGGCAGACAGAACTGAAACATATAATGACTCTGCTCGGAGCACGAACCATCAAGGACTTAAAGCAGAAAGACCTCATCATTTCGGGTGAAGCTGCTGCCTGGTGCCATGCACGAGCAATAAATATACAAACATACGCTTCTCGTTCTTAATACGGGAAGCGTATGTTCCGCCGAAAGGAGACAGCTCAAATGAAACAGGATCGAAACAGCTTTGTCCATACTCGCCCCGGACAGTTTCTTTATATTCTCGTTCAGCTGACATGGGGACTGTTTCAGAGTTTCTTTGGCTTTATTTTATTTTTATTGTTCTATCAGTCTCGACATGACTGGTATTTCGGAAGTATCCGAACAAAATGGCCGCTTCGTGGAGGTATTTCTCTCGGACTCTTCATCTTCACTCCGGATGAACAAAATATGAGTATGGTTGCTTCTAACTACTCAAAGGAAAAGTGGCAGGAATACTGTGAACAAGTATCCGTCCACGAATATGGACACACCTTTCAGTCTTTGATACTAGGCCCCTTGTATCTATTTACAGTCGGTATTGTCTCCTTTATCTGGTCACGTTCAGCCTATTTCCGGCGAAAAAGGAAAGAACAGCGTATCCCCTATTCTGCCTGCTGGACCGAAAAATGGGCAAACAGTCTGGGAGAAAAGCTTCTGAACAAATCGTCTATCCATCACTGACTCGACTGAAGAGCCTGAGAGTTGTGAACTGCATCAGCCTTTTATTGTCAAGGCAGGAAGTCCTATGTTAACTGTTACTCTAGCTCAAAAAGAACCCACGCTTAAATTGCCGTGGGTTCTTTTTGATAGACGAATCTGTTTAAAAAAGCAGCCACATAACGGTAATGGCTCCGACGCCCGCTGCCATAGACCACAACAGGCTCCTGGTTTTTAGAGCGATCAGCACAACCAGTACTGAAGGAAGCAATTTGATATTGTCTACGGGGTTCACATTGAATGTCTCTTCCCAGAAAAAAATATCTGAAGCAACAAGCGCCGCAAAAATAGATACCGGAATAAATGACATCCAGCGGCTTAAAGATGGGGAAATCTCTTTTTTGCTGAGCAAGAGCAGCGGCAGAAAACGAGGAAAAAAAGTAACCACTGCCATCCCAGTAATTAGAATGATTGGATTATCAAACACGTTCGCGCCCTCCTGTTCCGTTTCTATTTTCTATATAGTACCCAACAAAGGAGGCTATCAGCGTAGCAATAACCAGAGCAATATTATGCTGCAAAATAATTGTTAAAATGACTGTAGCGATGACGGAAACGACTGCTGCTATCCTATGTGCTTGAGATACAAACTGCATGACCATCATGCAAAGAAACATGGCGATTAAAGCATAGTTCATTATCGTCGTGTTGATAGGAAGCTGACTTCCGATGAGTCCACCCAGAACGGTACTGATTACCCATGTGCCGTAATTAGACAGACTGGCTGTCAGCGCTTCTTCAGGTGACCAGCCGCCCTTTTGAAAGTGGGAAAAGTTAATCCCGAACGATTCATCTGATAGGGTATGGCCGAATAATGTAAGGAAACCTATTCCTCTTTTTTTAACGTACTCGGAGATACTGGCTGACATCAATACGTGTCTGAGATTCAGGAAAAAGACCATAACGATGATGGCTGCAACTGACGCACCGGTTAACGTCATACTGGCAGCTAGAAACTGTGCGGCGCCGGCAAAGACCAGCAGGCTCATGAAGAATATATACAGGACAGTAAAGCCTGCGTCGTACAGCACAATGCCACAGGCCACACCAAGTGCTATGTAACTGGCCATTATCGGTGTACTCGCTTTAACTCCGCTTAAGACTCTTTCATTGACAATGGGAATCACCTCATTCAAATACATTATTATGGTAGTATAGCATAATTTGACATGAATGAAAGAAGCTTTCTGGTGGCGATGAAACTCTGTTCTTTAACCCATCCTTATTGAATCCCTTTACATTTCTATGCAAAAAAACACACCCAGTCAGCTGCTGAGTATGTTCCTTTGGCATATCTTACTGAATAATATCGTAAATCAATGTCGGTATGTCTGCATGGTCTGCCAGTCGTACATTTGTACGAACCTTTTCAACAATTTCTGCTGAAATGTCTTTGTTGGAGTAGAGGGTCGCAAGGCTTTCCCCTTTTTCTACCTTGTCTCCAACTTTTTTGTGCAGATATAAACCAGCTGACAAGTCAATGTCGCTTTCTTTTGTTTCACGTCCTGCTCCTAGCATCATTGCAGCTATCCCGATTTGGTCTGCAGTAATTTCAACTACCACACCCGCCTCTTCGGCAGTCACTTCTTCTGTATGAGCGGCTTGAGGCAAGATGTTGTCAGGATTATCCGCAACGGTCTCATCTCCACCTTGTGATTTAACAAATAGTTTGAATACGTCAAGCGCCTTGCCGTTATGAAGGTTTTCTTCAAGCAGTGTACGAGCCTCATCCAGTGAATCAGCTGCTCCTCCTAAATAAGCCATTTGACTTCCCAGTACCAGGCACAGTTCGGTTAAATCTTCAGGTCCTTCACCTTTAAGGGTTTCAATCGCTTCTTTAACTTCCAAGCCATTTCCTATGGCATTTCCAAGCGGCTGGCTCATGTCGGAAATGACGGCCATTGTGTTTCTGCCAACGGATTTACCAATAGTGACCATCGTCTCTGCCAACTTACGTGCCTGATCGACATTCTTCATGAATGCCCCTGCACCAGTCTTAACATCGAGGACGATAGCATCTGCTCCGGACGCAATTTTTTTGCTCATGATTGAACTGGCAATCAGCGGAATAGACTCCACCGTTCCAGTCACGTCACGCAACGCATACAATTTCTTGTCGGCTGGTGTCAGATTACCGGACTGGCCTACTACCGCAACTTTATTCTTGTTTACCAGCTGGGCAAAGTCGTCCTGAGACAACTCGACATGGAAACCTGGAATGGCTTCGAGCTTGTCAATGGTCCCGCCCGTATGTCCCAAGCCGCGCCCGCTCATTTTTGCTACCGGTACGCCCACACTTGCGACCAATGGTGCCAGGACTAAAGTTGTCGTATCCCCAACACCGCCTGTTGAGTGCTTGTCCACTTTAACGCCATCAATGGCGGACAAATCAATCTGATCGCCAGACTCAACCATCGCCATGGTCAGCGCACTGCGTTCCTCATCATTCATTTCATTGAAATAAATAGCCATCGCCATCGCGCTCATCTGATAATCCGGAATTGTACCGGCTGTGTACTCTTTTATCATCCAGTTGATTTCGTCTGTCGACAGGGGGTTGCTGTGCTGTTTTTTCTCAATCAAGTCAATCATTCTCATTTTTCTGTGACACTCCATTCTATCGGTTTCTTGTAAGCCCTATTTTATCACACATGCTATTTTAATTAAGTAGAATTCACTTAGATAATATAAGAATGTTCCAATAAAGCGCTTATCGACTACACGAAACAAAAAAAGCATGGTAAAATCAGAAAGTAAGCGCATTAGACTAATAATAAGGAGCGATTTCATGACTAGTCAAAAACTGAACACATTTCTGGAGAACAACCTTAAAGAATTAAAAGATAACGGATTATATAATGAAATAGATGTCCTTGAAGGTCCCAACGGATCTGAAATCACTATTAACGGACAAAAACTGATTAACATGTCTTCAAATAACTATCTGGGTTTTTCAAACGATGAACGCCTAAAAGCGAAAGCTAACGAAGCAACCGATAAATACGGTGTTGGAGCGGGAGCTGTGCGGACTATCAATGGTACACAAGCCATCCACGAAGAACTGGAACAGAAGATTGCGGACTTCAAGCATACTGAAGCGGCTGTTGCCTTCCAGTCTGGATTTAACTGTAACATGGGTGCCATCTCTGCTGTCATGAATAAGCATGACGCGATTTTATCAGATGAGCTGAACCATGCTTCCATCATCGACGGCTGCCGTCTGTCAGGCGCTAAAGTTATCCGCGTCAAGCACCAGGATATGGATGATTTGAGAGCTAAAGCAAAAGAAGCTGTTGAAAGTGGACAGTATGAAAAAATCATGTATATTACCGATGGAGTCTTTTCAATGGACGGAGACGTTGCCAAGCTGCCTGAGATTGTTGAAATTGCTGAAGAATTTGACCTGATCACTTATGTAGATGACGCGCATGGTTCTGGGGTCATGGGTAAAGGAGCCGGTACAGTCAAGCACTTCGGTCTTCAAGACAAGATTGACTTCCAGATGGGTACCCTGTCTAAAGCAGTCGGCGTTGTCGGCGGTTATGTAGCCGGAACACAAAATCTCATCGACTGGCTGAAAGTTCGTGCACGCCCATTCCTATTCTCTACTTCTTTAACACCTGGAGCTTCTGCTGCATGTATCGAAGCGATTGACATTATGAGCAACTCTGAAGAAGAACACAACCGCCTTTGGGAAAATGGCCGTTACCTTAAAGAAGGGTTAGACAAGCTCGGCTTTAATATCGGTAACTCTGAAACACCGATTACGCCATGTATTATTGGTGATGAAAAACTGACTCAAAAATTCTCCAAGCGACTGACAGAAGAAGGCGTTTATGCAAAATCCATCGTCTTCCCAACTGTGCCTCGTGGAACTGGCCGTGTAAGAAACATGCCGAGTGCCGCTCATACGAGAGAGCAGCTTGACAAGGTACTGGAAATCTATGAACAAATTGGGAAAGAACTAAATGTGATAAACTAAAAGTATGACTAAAGCAGGAGAGTCAATTCTCCTGCTTTCTGAACGACTACTTTTACCCATTAAATTAAATAATCGGAGGATTCCTCGTGAAAAAAATACTGATTACAGGTGCACTCGGACAGATCGGTTCCGAGCTGACCACTAAACTGCGTGAAGTATATGGAACTGAAAATGTAATAGCTACAGATATTAGACAGCCCGAAGACTCAAAAGTGGTCAACGACGGACTGTTTGAAATCCTGGATGTGACTGATGCAGAACGTATGAAGGAACTTGTTGAAACGTATGCTGTAGATACCTTTATTCACTTGGCTGCTCTGCTTTCAGCAGTTGCCGAAGCCAAGCCTCAACTGGCCTGGACGCTTAATATGGGTGGACTGATGAATGCACTGGAGGTCTCCAGAGAATTTGGACTGAAATTCTTTACGCCTAGCTCAATCGGTGCGTTTGGTCCTCAGACACCCAAAAACCAGACACCACAAGTTACCGTTCAGCGTCCAACAACGATGTACGGCGTAACGAAAGTAAGTGGCGAACTATTGGGTGATTACTATTACCAGAAATTTGGTGTGGACACACGCAGCGTCCGCTTCCCTGGTCTGATTTCCTATGAAACTCTGCCTGGCGGAGGAACGACGGATTATGCAGTCGATATTTATTACGAAGCGTTGAAGAACAATGCCTACACATCCTTTATTGGTGAAGGAACATACATGGACATGATGTATATGCCAGATGCCGTTGATTTAATTATTCAGCTGATGGAAGCACCGAGTGATCAGCTTACCCACCGTAATGCCTATAACGTCAGTGCCATGAGTATTGCACCAGAAGATGTGGCCGCAGCCATTCAAAAACATCAGCCTGACTTCAAGCTCAGCTACGACGTTGACCCTGTTAGACAGGGCATTGCTGAATCCTGGCCAAATGCAATTGATACCACTGCTGCCCAGGAAGAATGGGGCTTTTCACCTCAATATGACCTGGAAAAGATGACAGCAGACATGCTCAAACAACTTAAAAATAAAGGGATTCTTTCTTATACCCGTTAAACATTTAAAGGCTTCTGCATTCACTTTATGCAGAAGCCTTTTTTTATTTTTCAGCCTATTTTGTGATGTACCTGGATGATACAGTCTCCAGATAGTCCTGCAGTACTCCGAACAGACTGCAAATAACCCAGTAAATGGCTGCGACAAGAATATACATCGTCATATAATCATGTTCTCTCCCGCCGACTACACGGGCATTCTGGAAAATCTCATTGACTGTAATCATTGCTGCCAGAGAGGTTCCTTTGATGACATCCAGCAATACACTGCTTAATGGCGGAATGGCTATCCGAAAGGCCTGAGGCAGGATGATATCTTTAAGTGTAATATATGGGCTCATCCTCAGTACTGCAGAAGCTTCCCATTGCCCTCTATCTACTGAAGAAATAGATGAACGGAAAATTTCTGAAATATAAGCTGCACCATTCAAACTAAAGCAAATAATGGCTGAGGTCAGGGCATTGAACTGAATGTTTATGAAAGGCAGTCCAAAGTAAATCAGAAAGAGAAAGACCAGTACCGGTGTTCCTCTCATAAAGGAGACGTATAAGCGTGCGGTCCATCTGAGTGCTCTGGAAGGTGACAGTCTCATTAAAGCAATAATCATGCCAATGACCATTCCGATAGCCGTACTGACCAGAGCAATACCTAGTGTATACGGTACGCCTCTTAACAAATAAGGCAAAGATTCCAGCGCCAGTTCAGGATTAAATATATACTGCCATTCAATAGCATCCATGCTTAACCCTCTAAATCAATGGTCATAATATCAAGGTCCTGTTCAACAGTAACGTCTTCACCGTAATAAAACAGCTCTGATATTTCGCTAAGTGTTCCATCTTCGTGCATTGACTCAAGAACCAGATCAATCTCTTCGGTAAGCCTGTCATTTCCAAGTTTGAGTGAGAAATTAGTGTAGCTTGGGTTAAAAAACAGTTCGTCATGTATTTGGATTGGAATATCCGGGAAGGCTGTCAGAGCCATTGTCTGCCCGTAAAAATCATTGATAATCAAGTCTGTCCGTTCGTTTGCCACATCCCATAAATACTGATCATTTGTAGCGTTATCGTAAATAACCAGCTCGGCTCCATACTGCTCCGCAATTTGCATGTAGGTGGTTGTAGCTGCACCTGCCGCTCGTTTCCCATCAAGGTCTTCCATCTTCTCAATACCGGAATTATCTTCTTCGCGAACAATCATGGACATATAGGAATATTTATAAGGAATTGTATAATTATAACGGTCTGCATTTTCTCCCGCATGACTAATGCTTAAAGCAGCCACATCAATCTGTTCACTGTTCAGCGAAGTCAACATGCCATCCACGTTCATTTCTGTAAATTCAATATCCAAGTCCAGACGGTCTCCAACTTCTCTTAGTATCTCAACTTCAAAGCCTGTCAGCTCATTCGTTTCTGCATCGTGATAAGAATTCGGAAAATATGTACCTGACGTTGCTGCTCGAATGACGCCCTCTTCTCTTATTTCTTCCCAGTTATCTGAACTGTTCTCGTTTGCATCACTCTGGCTGCACCCTGCGAGTAGAACTACACTACCCATTATTACTGTTTTCATTATCATTGTCTTATTCATATTTTTCCCCTTTCATTTCCTTCAAAATCATAGCAAGCCCTATTTTTTTAGTCAAAACAATTATGATTTATTCGTTATAATAATCAAATAAGACAAGTTCTAAGTATATAAAAAGCTTTAGCAATAGTTTTTAAGAGCGTTTCATTATATACAATTTTGTTTTTATAATTGGTCGAATACGCTGCGTAATAATCACTTAAACAGCTGAGTCTCCTGCCTAATCACAACTATCTTTAAATGCCCTCACGTCCAACATCCTCCATTTTGACTATTTTTCGACAGTATTATTGCTTCCCTCTAGGGTGCTGTTATACTGAACAGAACTAATGCATAATTGGAGGACTACACTCGTGACCTTTAAAATAAATCGAAAAAATGATGCCCTTTATTTCAGGGAACAAATTAAAAGTGGCAATTTATCGCCTGAAGAACTGATTCAATCTAGTTTTCAACTAATAAAAGAACACAATCCCCTGTTGAATGCCGTAGTACATACGCGTGACAACACGTCGATACAGGAATCGCTGGGCCGCTCATGGAAAGACAAACCTTTCGGCGGCGTGCCTATACTACTAAAAGAACTGGGTCAAAATATGGCTGGAGAACCTGCCCGGGCTGGTTCAAATTTGTTGAAAAACCACACCTCCAGCTACACGAGCCACTTCGTTACTCAACTAATCAAGGCTGGCTTTATTCCGATTGGATCAACTAATGTACCTGAATTCGGCTTTACGAATATCACGCATTCCGAGTTGTTTGGTCCCACAAGAAACCCCTATAACCCTGACCTGAATGCCGGAGGATCAAGCGGCGGGGCAGCAGCTGCAGTCGCTTCAGGCATGGTGCCATTGGCCGGGGCCAGTGATGGTGGCGGATCTATTCGCATTCCAGCATCTTTTACAGGACTTATCGGTTTAAAACCCACCCGTGGAAGGACGCCTATCGGTCCTGGTTCTGGGCGAGCCTGGCAGGGAGCTGCAATCAGCTTTGCCCTAACCAAATCTATGAGGGATACTGCTGCTTTAATGGACAGTATGCAGGTAGTGCAACCGGCAGCAGCCTTTCAGACACCTTTATTTAAAGAGGGTTATCTAACTAATTTAACTAAACCATTCAAAACGTCTAAAAAAATTGCCTACTCACTGAAATCGCCCATCGGCAGTCCAGTAAGTCAGGAAGCAGAACAAGCTGTATTGAACGCTGTAAGCTGGCTGGAAAAAAAGGGCTTCGATGTAGTGGAAGATGAGGTGGATATCAAAGGTACAGACTTGATGCGGTCTTATTATGTAATGAATGCTGCTGAAACTGCAGCCATGCTTGGAAACTTGGAGAAAGCACGCGGACGCTCTATCAGGAAAGAGGAAGTTGAATTGCTTACCTGGGTATTATTCCAGGCAGGTAAAAGGGTCAGCGCAGTCGACTATTCAAATGTGTTCAGCACCTGGGACGCTGCTGCTGAAAAAGCTGCTGAATTTAATGAAACATATGATTTATTTTTACAGCCCGCCACAGCAGATACGGCACCCAGAGTCGATAAAATCTATTGGAATGACGATTTTAAAAATAAAATGCGACACATCGACAGCTTTTCACCTAATGAACAGCAGCAGCTAATTTGGGATATGTGGGAAGAGAGTCTGACTATGACCCCCTTCACACAACAGGCCAATCTTACTGGTCAGCCAGCAATCAGTCTTCCAACCCATTTAACAAAAAACGGCCTGCCACTTGGCATACAATTTACTGCGCCAAAAGGCCACGAACACTGGCTCCTGCAAATAGGACAGATGATGGAAAATGATGGCTTATTCATTTAAGCATAAGTTTATATGGAAGCCATTTGTGGGAATCTCAATTTGATTTTACTAGCGATAAAAATTGCTTAGTTGGGAGACATAATGTATACGTAAAAAACCGCAGGAAAACAGCCTTAAGGCTGCCTTCCTGCGGATTTTCCATTTAATCATTATCTTTTTACGTCGATTACTTCAGGACCGTCTTCTCGTCCAACGATTACTTTTGTCACACAGTCGAGAAACAGGCCATGTTCCACTACCCCTGTTATAGAATCAAGCATTTTAGCCAGTTCATGAGGGTTTTCGATGACGTCCAGATGGAGGTCGATAATGTAGTTTCCGGAATCAGTTACTAGCTTATCTCCTTTGTCATCCAGTCTAAATGCAGGATTCAGCTTTTCCCGGTTAAACAGATTATACACCTGCTGGCAGCCAAACTGAACCACCTCTACCGGCAGAGGGAATTTCCCCAATTGAGCGACCATCTTGCTGTCGTCAACAATCCAGATCACTTCACTGGACTGATTAGCCACCATTTTTTCAAAGAGATGCGCTGCGCCGCCACCTTTAATTCCCTGGAAATCTTCAGATATTTCATCAGCTCCATCGATAGTGATATCAATACGCTCCACATCATTCAAGTCCTTTAAAGGAATGCCCAGCTCGTTTGCCTGATCAGTTGTACGGTGAGAAGTCGTCACGCCGACAATAGACAGCCCTTCTTCTTTCACCCGTTTACCAATGGCTTCAACCATATAGTAAGCTGTCGACCCTGTACCTAAACCGACTGTCATACCGTCCTTAACAAATTCTGCCGCCTTGTACCCTACCATTTTCTTTAAGTTCATCTCTATACCCCTCATGCACATATTTACTCTCAGTATACCATAAGTTAAAGCTCTCTCTTTTGGCTTTTTATAACTTTGCTTATGAAAAAAGAATGCAACTTGGCTGATTGAACAGCTCACCGTTACATTCCAATTATTAATCAATTCTATTTATTCATCTTAAACTCCAAAAACAAATCATTGTAAATACCGGTATATTCCAGTCCCAAGTCTTCATAGACCTCCAGATTATCCATCATGGATTCACTAGGATAAAATTGTTCGTCTTCGATTGTTTCTTCCGGCAGAAAAGCCAGGGCAGATTCATTCGGTGTGCTGTAGCCGACGTAATCCGCATTCTGTGCTGCCACTTCGGGGTCCAGCATAAAGTTAATGAAAGCATAAGCAGCTTCTTCATTTTGAACGGTGTGCGGAATTACCATGTTGTCAAACCAGAGATTGGACCCTTCTTCAGGCAGAATATATACGATGGATTCATTCTCCCACATCATATCGGCTGCTTCACCGGAATAGGTCACGGCAATAGCCGCTTCTTCCTGAATCATATACATCTTAATTTCATCTGCAACCAGTGCTTTAATGTTCGGTCCGAGTCCAGAAAGGTGTTCTGCAGCTTCTTGAAGTTCATTTTCCTCTCTGGAATTGAGTGAATAGCCAAGTGACTGAAGGCCAATGCCCAACACTTCTCTGGCTCCGTCAATCATCAGAATACTGTTGGCCAAGTCTGGCTGATACAAATCTTCCCAGCTGCTTGGTTCAAAATCTTCCAGCAGGTCTTCATTATAAGCTATCCCAAGCGTGCCCCAGAAATAAGGAATAGAGTAATGGTTGCCCGGGTCAAAATTTAAATCAAGAAAATCAGGATGAATATGTTCCAGCCCCTCAATACGGTTTGTATCCAGTTCAACAACAAGATTTTCTTCAATCATTCGTTCAATCATGTATTCGCTCGGAATAACCAAATCATAGCCCGTTCCACCCTGCTGGACTTTTGTCAGCATGGCTTCATTTGAATCAAAGGTCTCATAGACTACCCTGTACCCGGTCTCTTCTTCAAACTGGTCAATTAAATCAGAATCAATGTAATCGCCCCAGTTGTACAAGTGAAATGTGTCTGCGCCGGCAATCCCCTGGGCGCTTTCCAAAAAGACTTTTCCAGCGAATACTGCTACAAGCAATATAATAATGAGTAGAGTTAAACGTATCAGTTTTTTCATTATGGCGTCACCGCCTTTTCATGATTAGTTGGATCTGTATATGCTAATTTCTTTCTTGATTGCTGCTGCCTTTGAATAAAGTAATAGCCGGCAACAAGACCGAGGGCCACTAAAAAGATCAGTGTACTTAAAGCATTGATTTCCAGACTGACTCCCTGTCTGGCGCGTGAATAAATTTCAACAGACAGAGTTGAAAAACCGTTTCCCGTTACGAAAAAAGTCACAGCAAAGTCATCAATCGAATAGGTGAATGCCATAAAATAACCCGCCAGTATCCCCGGCGTAATGCTCGGAAGAATAATTTCCTTCAGTACTTGAAAGGAGTTAGCACCCAAATCTCTTGCAGCCGTAATCATATGCTCGTTCATTTCTTCCAGTCTCGGCAGCACCATCAGGACAACGATAGGAATACTGAAGGCTATATGTGAAAGCAGGACAGAATAAAAGCCCAGCCTGAAACCCACTACCGTAAACAGCAGCAGAAAACTCGCACCAATGATAACATCCGGCGAAACAAGCAGGACGGAGTTAAGGCTCAGTATGGCCGCCTGAGTTTCTCGTCTCTTCGTATAATAAATTCCAATTGCGCCTAGTGTACCGATAATAGTGGCAACAAGCGAGGAGAAAAGAGCGATACGAAGCGTATCCAGAGCTATAATCAGCAGTCGAGTATCTTCAGCCAAAGCACTGTAATGTTCCAAAGTAAAGCCGCTGAACTGATTCATTGTTCCTGCTTCATTAAAGGAATAAAATACTAAGTATGCAATGGGTATATACAGAAGAATAAACACAAAACATAAATATATAGTGGCCATGCTTTTATTTTTCATCACCTTACAGTCGCTCCTCTCGTGCGCTTACCCGTGACAACCATGACCAGAAACATGATGACAATCAGGACAAGCCCCATGGTCGAACCCATTCCCCAGTTTTGTGTGACAAGGAATGACTGTTCAATGGCTGTGCCCAGTGTAATGACTCGGTTCCCGGCAATCAGTCTCGTCAGCATAAAGAGAGAGAGCGAGGGGATAAAGACAACCTGAATCCCGCTTCGAACACCCGAAAGCGACAAGGGAAAAATGACTGATTTGAATGTACGCCACTCATCGGCTCCCAAGTCCCTGCTGGCTTTGATCAGCGATGGATCGATGTCATTCAGGGCATTAAAAACTGGAAGCAGCATAAAAGGAATTTCAATGTAAGTCGCTACTATCAGAAAGCCTAGTCGTGTAAAGAGCAGTGGCTGCGCTCCAAAACCGATAGTTTCCAGTAACTGATTGACTGCTCCTGTCTGACTCAGCAAACCAATAAAGGCATAGGTTTTCAGTAAAATATTCATCCAAGTCGGTAAAATTAATACGAGCAGCCACAACTGTTTATGCTGCGTGCGCGTAAGAAAATAGGCCGCTGGATAGCTGATTAAAAGTGTCAGAGCTGTAATTAGAAAAGCATAAATAAAAGACTGAATAGTCATCGTCAAATAAACACGCGAAGTAAAGTACGATTGGATATTAGCTAATGTAAAGCTGCCGTCGAGTCCTCTGAAGGCTTGAAAAACCAGCAGGAAGACTGGAATGATGACAAACAGAAACACCCATAGATAATAGGGAACGGAAAGCATTTTTCTTTGTCTATTCACTTTATTCCAGTCCCCCCGCTGTGTCTGAAGAAGAGTGGCCTGAAAATTGTTCAATCCGTTCATCAAAAGACGCTTCTGATTCATTCAGTCTCATAATATGAATATCTTCCGCTTCAAAGGTCAAACCGACATGCCTGCCTGGCTCAGATTTTCTGGTTGAATGCACCATCCAGCGGTTGCCTTCGCTATCCTGACCGATAATTTCGTAGTGAACGCCTCTGAACAGTTGTGACTCAACAGTCATTTGAATAGCACCAGCATCGCTTGTTGTGAGTTGAAGGTCTTCAGGCCTGATGACCACATCTACTTTTTCATCGGGTGCCATCCCTCCGTCTACACAGCTGAATGCTTTACCGGCAAAGAATACGGTGTAGTCTTTCACCATATGCCCTTTTACGATATTGCTTTCGCCAATAAAGTCAGCAACATAACGATTGATGGGTTCGTCATAAATTGCATTGGGAGTCCCGGTCTGAACAATTTCCCCTTCTTTCATGACCATGATTTCATCACTCATAGCCAGTGCTTCTTCCTGATCGTGCGTGACAAAGAGGAAGGTTATCCCTAAACGCCTTTGGAGTTCTCTGAGTTCATACTGCATCTCGGTACGCAATTTCAAATCCAGCGCAGAAAGAGGTTCATCCAAAAGCAGAACATCCGGTTCATTAACCAAGGCTCTCGCTATAGCCACACGCTGCCGCTGCCCCCCGGACAACTCGCTGATTTCCCGATTTTTATACTGGCTAAGACGAACCAGGTTCAGGGCTTCAGTCACTTTTCTTTCGATAGCCTTCTTAGACACCTTTTTCATTTTCAGACCGAAAGCTATATTGTCATAGACATTCATATGTGGAAACAAGGCATAATCCTGAAAGACGGTGTTCACTTTTCGCTTATCCGGCGGTGTGTTTTCTGTCTCCTTGCCGTCAATCAGTATTTGCCCTGCAGTCGGGTAGGTAAAACCCGCTATTAAATTTAAAATAGTAGATTTGCCGCACCCGGATGGCCCCAAAAGCGTGTAAAATTTCCCTTTCTCCAATTCAAAAGATACATGCTTTAAAATGCTATCTTTCTCATATTTTTTTTCAACGTTTTTGAAAGAAATAATTATTTCTTCAGTCAACAAAAAACACCCCTTTATAACCGATTTAATTAACCTTTCTAATTATAGCGATTAAGGGGTATTTTGCAATATTTGTTTAGTTTTATTCGTATTCTTATTTTGCCCTAGATTGTTTTTTTCTGATACCCTCCGTTCATCGGAAAAAAGTCCATAAGCGGCCGCACCCTACCGATTTCAGCTGGCAGGGTGTTTGGAGATAATCTCTTCACATATTTGATGACTTAACAAAACCGATTCATATGAGACTGGCAATTCTGTACCCTCTTCAATCATGGTTACAAAAGACTGAATCAAGGGGAGAAAACCTCTGACTTCAAGTGTTTCCGTCCAATCTCCAGCAGTCTTAGTCAGTGAGCCCTCGGCTGAATAAGTTGTCATCTGTGACAGGTTTTCAACTGTATAGGTTCCAGCCGGGCTTTGCAGTTCAACTGTCTCCCTTTTCGCACCAGCTTCGTTATTGATGGAAACATAAGCCGTCTGATGAGACGATTTAAGTATGACCGAGGCGCGCTTGAAGGCCCCGTTCACTTCAATCACTTCAGAATTAAGCACGGTAGTATTGGTATCATTCATCAAAAAAACAGCTGTGTCTATTGAATGAATCATCATATCATAGATACGAAAACGAACTGAAAAATCAGTTTTATCTATCTGGTTCTTTTGAACAATCAGCTGATTCTTGTCGGGAATTTCAGAAAGCTTCTGAATCATAGGGGCAAAACGCCGATTGAAGCCAAGCATCACAGGTGTGTTATTTTTCTTTGCCAGGTCAATTAATTCTTTTGTCTGCGCATACGATGCGGTTAAAGGTTTATCAATAAGCACAGGTATTGATCGTTGAATAAACGAACGAATAATAGAGTCATGAGTCTCAGTTGGGGTATGTATACAAACAGCATCTACTTTTTCCAATAGTGTTTCCCAGTCTGTATGCAACTGTTCTGCGTTCACTCCATACTTATCCCCTATTTTCTTCAGTTTTTCCTGATTACGTGTCCTGAAATGCCATTCATGCTGACTGAAACGAGTGGTATATAATGGTAAATATGCTTTCTGGGCTATTGTTCCCAGTCCTATCACACCGATTTTCATTTGATCTCCTCCATATTAAATACTTGAAACATATATCTAAGAACTCATGATAGTGAGTGTTTTTCGCTTTCTCCAACCTCTTTAGCCCGAGGCCCGACTACCAACACTATTAATGTGATAAATCCCTCAATACAAAAAACAGCAGAAAACTAACTGGTCTTAACCAGGTGATTTAACTGCTGCTTCATTGTTTTAACTTTTTTCTATAACTGTTTGAGCTTTATTGTCTTTCAGTTTTGCTTTAAAATTGCTGGATGCCCGTTCGAGAAGCGTACCTTTGGATCCCGATAAAGCCGGATAGTCTTCCCCGATAATCTTAACCTCTGTTTCGAGTTGCACACCGTCAGTTTCCATTATGACCTTTTTGATGTGTTCAATTAATTCAATGTAATCCGTTGCTGTAGCATTATCAATGTTAACGATAAAACCGGCATGTTTCGTTGAAATTTGAGCGCCGCCCCAGGTCAATCCCTGCAAGCCGGCATCCTGAATCAGTTTTCCAGTAAAATAGCCAGTTGGACGTTTGAATACTGAACCACACGACGGGTATTCCAGTGGCTGCTTGGATGTACGCAGATAAGTCAGCTCATCCATCTTTTCTTTGATTTCATCTTTATCGCCTGGTTCAAGTTCAAAAACAACTTCCAAAGCGATTTCGTCAGATTCCTGAAGCTTGCTATGGCGATAGGAGAATTCCATGTCTTCATTAGCTCGCTCGATGATATGACCCTCTCTGGTGAGTACAGTGACACGTTTGATGACCTCTCTTACTTCCCCACCATAGGCACCTGCATTCATATAGACAGCACCACCGATGCTTCCAGGGATGCCACAGGCAAACTCCAGACCTGTCAAACCGGACTGATAAGCACGCTTGCTCACTTCTATCAAAGCAGCTCCCGTCAGTACCTTGATAGTTTTGTCTTTAACGACAATCTGATTCATATCGGTCAGAATAATAGTGGCACCTCGAATCCCGCCATCTTTTACAATAAGGTTGCTGGCATTGCCTAAAATAGTCACTGGCCAGTCTTCTGCGTTTAACCACTTAATGACTGCCTGGACTTCTTCTATTGTTTTAGGAAAAATAAGTGCATCAGCCGGACCGCCTGTTTTTGTGTATGTGTAGTGCGACAACGGTTCATTTTCTTTTATATTCGTTTCAGGGAAATGTTTTTTTAGTTTATTTACGTTCATTTTAGGTTACGTTCCTCTCGCAAATGAGTTCTGTGACAATGTTGACAAATCAAATCTATCTTAACACTATTTACAGCTATTGTGTAGGCTTTTGCTGAATTGTCACCTAATCGTCAAGTCTCAAATCGTAACCGAGAGCGGTTTTTTCAGCAAATCGGTCAAAATAATCTCGTTTGGCGATTCCTAAAAGCCGAGTATCTTCTTCCAAATCCTGCTGGCCATCAATATTCAATTGAAATTCCTGATCCTTGTCCTCACGTCCTATGATAGAGACATGATACTGTTTGTGTGAACTACATCGGCACTAAAGTACCGAGCTTCTGGGAACACCTTTAACTTGCCTGCTTAGCACGAATGCTCACAGGCAGCGGTTTAGGCTGTTTGACCAAGGCATGTCCCATGCCAATGGAAAGG
>NZ_BAAGPH010000142.1:0-59762 GCF_054784355.1 Alkalibacterium psychrotolerans
ACTATCCGAAGACATAAACCGAACGTATTTTCGAATACGTGACGGTTTAGTTCAGTGAACCCTTTTTTATGAAATTAGGTTGTCTATTTATAATCTATTCTCTTGACTTACCACCATAATGCTTAATTAATGTGAAAACTGCGCAAACAATTGATTATTTAGCTTAACTATACCACATCGTTTGTAATCTGTTACTGGTTTCGGCTAATCCTTTTTACCTTAGATAATGGAAATAGACGAGTTACCCTGAAAAGTAACTCGTCCGACTATAGAATTTTACTCCGGCAAATTCTTAATGAATCCGCTCAACATAATTTGGATGAGCCGTCACATAGTAGACTTCACCTTTACTGTTTCTCACTTTGTACTGCTCACCTTTGCCAACCGAAAGTTTCTCGAGTACAATCGGAAACACCTGTCCTTTACTCATGTAGCCGAAAACATCTATGTCCTTCCAGCTGGGCTTATTATAAAAACGCAGCTTCCCCTCATGAATGCTCCTTACCCCTTTACCGCTAGCCGACTGACCTTGAACTAGTGGTCTAAGAAACTCTTTGTTACTTAACTGAACTTCTGCAGTCCCTCCATTACTTGACTGAAGCAACTTTTTATGTGGAACAGCTTTGTACAATACACCCATATCATTGCAGACAGTTTCAATAACGGCTTCGGCCGCCGCATACATATTTTCTACTGTCAGATAATACGCGTGATCATCCCTTTGGTCAATAAAGCCGTACTCTATTATAATAGTCTGAGTCGAACCAGTCAGCCTGTGCATAAAGTAATAATCGTGCTTTTTGTTCGGCAATGACCGGCTGAAGACTCTTCGAAGAGGTAAGTCGGTATGTTCCACTAACTTCTGAGCAACTGACTGAGATAGTCGTGGAGAGGCATGGATGGAATGAATGACTTCCACGCCCCTTACTGAACCGTTAAAGGCATTAAAATGGTTGCTAATACAAATATCGGCACTATTTTTCACTCGGCTGATTCGGGCTACCGGCTCCAATGTAATGTCGTCGTGACGCGTCATTTCTACATTGACCCCTAACTCTTTAAACCGGTGATACTGATACTGACTTATTTTCAACGTCCAGTCTTTCTCCCTGACTCCAAAAGCAACCGCACCTGGGTCTTTTCCACCGTGTCCTGGATCGATAATGAGTTTTTTCACCATTTGCTTTCCTCCTTAGTTTGACTAGCCGACTGCTGCTTTAAGCGAAGTCTAACTTTGTCCCGCCAGCTATACACAGTTTTCCGGCTTGTCTGATATTTCTCAGAAATGGCTGTAATTGACAGACCGTTCAGGACACGTTCTTCAATATACCGTCTTTCACATAACGATAACGTAGCTATAAATTGCCTTAGACTGTATGCTTCGATCCAATCGAGTTCAAAGCCATCACATGAAAACTCTCTGAGACTTTCTGTTTCTTCAGGCAAAGAACAGACTTCACTTCTCTGTCTCGCTTCTTTTCTAATATAATCAAGAATTGTCCAGTACACTTTTCTGTAGGCAAAACCCGTGAACTGATAGAACTGCTCATCCGTTATGACTGGTTGCGGAAAGCTTTCGTAAGCTGTGAGAAGAGCCAAGCGACCTATTTGCACATAATCGTCATAATCTCTATGCATACAGGTAATACTGCAGTGTTTGAGTATGCCATAAACAATCGAATCATGCACCTCATAAAAATCAGCCGCCATTTCTTCTGTTAATGTATTTGTCATCTGAAAACATCCTTAACTGTGATACAAGGCCTTGTTCACTTCAAACTATACTCGCTGATTTCTTCTCATTCAAAACGCCGATTCAGCAGGATTGTAGACTTAAATGACATGAAATTGAGAAATCAGACCGATAAATGGTTCTTTCATAGTATAAAGATGTATTTTTTCATTAAATTATAATCTAAATCACTGTAAAGCCATCTATCTTTAAACATTGTGATATGATACACTATTTTTGTTGGGATTGTTTCATATTATATTGTAAGCGTTATCTTATCTTAAATTCGTTTGAAAAGGAGCTTGATTCATGACGCAATCAGGTAATAAAGAATCGGAATTTATTTTTCGCCAACTATCAAACCACTATACAAATTCAGTTATAAATGAGAAACCGGCAGAGTACCTTATCGGTCAGCCTCGCATCAATTCTAGGCGAACATTAAAAGTCGAAGCAGATACTCTCATGCAGTGTCTGGACGAAGCTATTGAGCAGTACCCCCTACTGCTGACGCAAGAAACGTTTTACATACAGGATATATCCACACATGCTGGAACAGATTACAATACGGTTGTTTACCAGACGTGTGGGAGTATTTTAAAAACAAAGGAAACGAGTTCTCAAGTCATGACTCGCTATTTTCAATACATGAAAGTTGATTATGCCTTTATCCAGCAGATTGGTAAATGTATCGGCATTTCACAGCGCTGCCCTTACGTACTGGGTGAACTGTTTTTTTCACCTGAAAAAGGTACCGTAAAGAAAAATTCTAGCTGGATTGCTTTTCACAATGTACTCTATAGTGAGAGCCTGTCCACAACTGATATCTGTCTAAAGATCAGACATTTTCATGAGCTGATCTTGCCGCTGTCTTCGAAGCGACTGGCGGAAATGACACGCAAGTCGGCACATTTATACTATACTATTAAGATGATTTCTTTAGATATTCAGGAAAAATTTTCTTTTCCTATGCATAACGAACCGCCTCAAGAGCTGAATATTATCAAAAAAGAACTGGCTGTTCACTTAATCGGTCATCGGCCTGTTTCGTTAACTTCCCTCTTTGAACACATCTCTATCCACCGTGCGAGTGAGATTCTGCAAACTATCCTCGGTGAAGGAAATCCCTATTTAGATGAAATAAATCAAATTTTTCCACTCAAAAACGTTTTCAGAGACTAATTTTACAATTGATAAGCGAAAATGTTTGAACAAATTGTGTCTTTTCGATAGAATTAAAATATGAATCGTTATCTAATGTAGAATGATTCTAATTAACCCCTGTTAGATAGCAAGACAGATAGGAGGAGTACATTTGAGTATCTATGACAGTGTCAAGCACTTCCTAAAAAAAATAACTAATGAGTCTGATCAGTTAATAAAAACTAAACCCTTAAAAAATCACAAAGAGGGGCAATCCTTAAACACTCAGCATAAAATCAGTTTTTCGGCCAGCGACATTACCAATAATCAGACGGTCATTGATTCTATTGTTGAAAAAGTTATTCGTAAGGATTACTCCAAGCGTATTTATGCTGGAAAACGAGACGAAGACATTGAAGCGTGTAAAGAAAAAATTTATCAATATGAAAGCTACCGCACGAAAAAAGTCAAGTTAATTCCTAATCAGACCAATGAAATGGAAGTTTATGTCGAAGATATATACTTGGGAAAATCACCTGAACACCATACAAGAGAAGCGTTGTTTTATCTTCAGTCAGCCGTCGTTATGAGTTTTGCCTATATTTCAGGCGGGCCGTTTAAACAGTTTAATCCGGATCTTGATTCAATGGAAAAAGGTTCCGAACCCTATGACTTGACTGTTTATATTCAGTTCAGCTAATGATTTGTAATATAGCCAGCTTGGATTAAGACGACAATATTATTAATCATAAATAAAAACCGACTTATTATCTTTCTCAATTGTTTGAGAAAAATAATAAGTCGGTTTTTTATAGCTTATAATTGTCGCTAGATTACTTCTGCACCTAGCGTATTTTTGAAGTGAGATAAAGCCCATTCATGCCCCGTCTGATTAAAACTGGCCACCGCTTTTTCATGAACAACGATTTTGAAGCCTTTGTTGTAGGCATCCACAGCTGTATGCAGAACACAAATATCCGTTACTACTCCAATAAGATGGACTTCTCGAATTCCGCGCTCACGCAGTTTCAACTCCAGTTCAGTCCCATTAAACGCACTGTAGCGTGTTTTATCTGTGTAGAAGACATTATCTGAATCCTTAATACTTTGAAAATAACTTTCCAGTTCGCCATACAATTCTCTACCCTTAGTTCCTTCTATATTATGAGGCGGAAACAGACGACTCTCAGGATGGTAAGCATCATTTTCCAGATGCTTATCTATAGTAAAGGCAATAAACTGCCCGTCTTCATAAAATGTCTTCGTAAGAGCCAGTACGTCATCGTGAATAGCCTGTCCTGGTTCACCGCTGGTCAATGCCCCGTCTTCTGCCACAAAATCATTCGTATAATCAATGTGTATCAATGCTTTATCCACTTTGACTCTCCTTTCATGATTCATCATTAGACTATTTTAGTTGATTCGGTCAGCCATCATATTCATCATAAACTGCCAGACACCATTCGTCAGTAACAGTTCTTCCCGATCTTCATCCGCAACAGTAAAGCGAATGGTTTCTTCACGGTCGTTCAATACTTTACTGACAAAGTGTGGATCAGCTAGCATCACGCGTCCCAAAGCCACTAAATCACTGTATTTCAATGCTTCAAGAGCGTCTTCTCCGCCCCTTACATCTCCAACAGACATAAAGGCCGTGCGGTCATTAATCACTTCATGTAGATAGGCCAGCATTGGCTTCTCCTGATACTCATCGGACTGTGATTTCCAGTCATATTTTCCTAATGACACATGCAGGTAATCCAGGGGTTTGTCTGCAAGCTTATCCACTAGATACAGTGTATCTTCAAAACGAATACCAGGCGTCTCATACTCTTCCGGTGAAAAACGATACCCTACCACAAAGGGACGGTCGGCATAAGCCTTAACCGTCTCGATAACTGTATCTGTAAGGAGATCGGCAAAGCGGAAACGATTCTCCAGACTGCCTCCCCATTTATCTTCCCGGCGGTTAGAGTGCGGAGAGAAAAATTGCTGGATTAAATAGGTGTTAGCTCCGTGCAATTCAATGCCGTCAAAGCCTGCTTGAATGGCTCGAATAGTCCCTTGCTTGAAGTCCTCAATAATCTGATAAATTTCTTTTTCTTCCAGCGCTCTCGGTTCTTCTGCAGTCGGACGCTCCGCTTTGACTGCACTTGCTGAAACTGGCTGAGTGCCTCTTAAAACAGAAGAATTCGTCATGCGTCCACCGTGGTAGAGCTGGATAAAGGCTTTGGTCCCGTTTCTCTGGATAGTCGAAGCCAAGTCTGCTAAACCGTCCAGATGTCGGTCATCATGGATACCCAGCTCGCCTTCCCAGCCTTTTCCTCCTTCCGAAACATTTGCAGCGGCTGTAACAACTGCCCCGGCATCTTTACTTCTGAGGTAATAGTACTTTTTTTCGTCTTCCGTAATTACGCCATCGAAAAAACTCATTTTAGTGGTCATTGGAGCCATGATAAAGCGATTTTTTAACGTTACACCGCTTTTAAATGTGAATGGTTCTGAATAATGTCTGTTTGTCACTGTGCTCATCCTTTCTGCGTTCCTATCCATTTTACCCATTTGTCTAATGAAAAACAATTTTCACGCAAAAAAAACAGCCAGATGAGGGTTATCCATCTGACTGAGGTAAGGGAACACATAGTTAAAGGGCGGTGCTCAGCGAAGGGTATACTTCTTCGACTGTTCGTTCAGGATCCACTACAATGTACAGTTTGTCGCCATGAACAGCTGACGACTGATAAGCGTTGTCGTGTCCATCAGTATCTAGTGCTTTATATGGGAAATAGATTCTGTCTTTTTCAACAGCCATGCGTTTTTCACCATTCAAGCGGTCTCTGTACAAAATATCCATCATTTCGATATCCTGGAACTGAGCTACTCTGGCAAACATACCGGCTTCCAGTCCGCCTTTGTTAATGTCATCAGAATTAACACTGTCTGCCTCATGAGCAATCTCTATTTTCAAAGATTCACATGGATGGATTTCCTGAAATTCATCACCAATTCGACCAAAACTTGTTGTTACTTGCTTTATCCATAAGTCTCCAATATGTTCACGGCGTACTGTCCAGGTTTCACCGTTACGGAAGACAAATCGTAAAGCGCACATTACTTTTTTCATAAGCTTATTCTCTCCTTACGTATCTTATGTGAATAGTTTAACAAATTAAAAGACTAAAGGAAAGCTTTTTATTTAATTTTTTTAAAATTTCAAATAAACATTGTTCAATAACTAACAAGATTACCAAAAGTTCCTATTGTGTCAATGTTTCGGCAAAATCAGTGCGTATTTCGGGTCTTGAACTTAAAAAATTAACATTGAAAATGGTATTTTTGATTAGATAAAGCTATGATTAATCTACACTTATTTAGAAAGAGGGCAATGTGATGAAGAACTATTTAATCTATGAAGATTTTAATTATATGAAGTTCCTGACCTTGCCCGCCTCTCCTTTCGTTATTACATTTATAAACGTAACGCTATCTTCCCTTAGAAAACTGACACCCACTGAGAAGACTTTATCAGAGAAAGCCATTCGCCTGACCTCTTATGATGATGAACTGATTACACTCACCTTATATCAGCCTAAACGTGTAAAACAACCTGAAAAGTGTCTGCTTTATTTTTATGGAAGTGCGTATTTCATGAAGCAGGCTCCCCACCATAAAAAATGGGCCATGACTTATGCTGAGGAAACAGGCGCCCTAGTGATTGTTGTAAATTACCGTCTGGCACCCAAACACCCTTTTCCTACCCCTTTCTGGGACTGCTATAAGGCAAGCGAATGGCTCTTTGCCCATGCGTCCAGATTAGGTTTAGATCCGGCTAAATTAGTGGTAGGCGGTGACAGTTCCGGAGGTGCGCTTGCAGCAAGTGTTGCAATGATGCGCCGGGATAGAGGGCTACCTAATTTCGCCTTTCAGTTTCTAATTTACCCAGTTACGGATGCGCGCATGGACACGCCTTCAATGAAATCATTTGATTCTACGCCAGTCTGGAGCAGTCGACTGAACGAAATGATGTGGTCACTGTATGTGCAAGAAAAACCTCAATTAGACTGGAAGTATACATCCCCTCTTGAAGCAGAATCTTTTGACTCCCTTCCTCCAGCTTATGTAGAAGTTTGTGAATTTGATCCGTTGCGGGATGAAGGGCTGCTTTACGCAGACGCTTTGCACCAAAGTGATGTTGCAGTGGATGTAGCCTTTGTTCCTAAAGCCACACATGGTTATGATATACCTTTTGTCGGAGATCTCGCTCAGGCATTCAAGTATAGACGCCTTGCTGCACTCAAGCGAGCATTTGGAGACGAGTAAAGAACGTTAACTGTTAATAAATTTAAGCATAAAAAAGCCAGCTGGAGGAGGATTGCCCCTTCCAGCTGGCTTAACTTCATATTATTGAAACAGTTTAGTCTTCTACAGTCAGTTCGTTTACGGCAAGAATCGCTTGCGCTATTTCCTCGGCTGTAATTTCTGGATCAAGATTTTCCATCGTTTCCCCATCCGCAGTAGCCAGTTCTCCTATTTCGACTAATTCTTCAAAGGATTTGTCCTCTAAATGCATGTCTTCAAGCGTTGTCGGCATATCGATTGATTTCAGGAAGTCGCTGTAACGTTTGATTTCCTTATAAGGTTTGCGTTCCAGCACCAGCTGAACCAGAATACCATAGGATACTTTCTGTCCATGAGTGAGTTCGTGAATGTCTCCATCAACCGCTGTAAAGCCATTATGAATAGCGTGAGCGCCAGCGAGTCCACCATTTTCAAAGCCTAGCCCAGATAATAGGGTATTGGCTTCTACGACAGCATCCACTTGAGGAGTCACCAGGTTCTCTTTTACTGCTTTATAAGCCGCCGCGCCGTGTGTGAACAGCACTTCTTCTGCCATTTCAGCAATAGCTTTAGCCGCAAAGGTTGTCTTGCCTCCAGCCATTGTATCACTGTTACGTTTCATCGCCGCTTTCACTTCCACTAAAGTTGCCAGAGCATCTGACATTCCGGAGGCAAATAAATGAAGTGGCGCTTTTACAACTATGCCAGTATCTACCAGTACTAAATCAGGGTTTTTATCGTAGAATTTATATCCTTCAAACACACCATCGTCAGAGTAAATGACTGACAGTGCACTCGTCGGCGCATCGGTAGACGCGGTTGTTGGAACAATGATCACAGGCACTTCCAGACCATCTGAAACAGCTTTGGCCGTATCAAGCGTTTTACCGCCCCCGACCCCCATTACTGAATCGACTTCTTTTTCCTTCCCGATTTCAATCAATCTCTCAATTTCTTTGTTGGATGCTTCTCCATTAAATTGCTCGAAATGATAGGAACTATCTGAGTCCTTAAAGCTTTCTTCAATATCATTCTGGGTGATGTTCCATACCACCTCGTCTGAAAGCAGCAGTGGCTTCTTGCCTATTGACTCCGTCTCTTTACCGATTTCTTTAATAACGCCATTTCCTTGAATGTAACGGCTTGGTGATTTGAAAATGTATTTCTGCATAACTTTTTCTCCTCCCATTTCATGTAGTATCTTCATTGTATCAAAGACTGTTCCTTTTAAACAAAGGATAACCCTTTGAATAGAGTTCAACTCATATTAGAGGACAACTCGACTGCTTTTGAACGTGGAGTTGTATAAAACATTCCGTCACACATTAAGAAAAGCCCTGCTCACTAATTAGGCGAACAGGGCTCGTTAACTCTCTATTTAAAATCGGTAATGGATGGAATCCTGATAGTCACTGATCAACTGTTTGTTCAGCTCATCTCCTCCATCCAGGTTGGCACTGTAGAAAATTGGTGGCTTATCCATACCGTTCTCTCTAAGTTTCTTAACGGTCTCAACAACAATTGTGTTTACGATTGTTGCGCCAACAACAGTGGAAGACGGTCCAACTTTCATGTCCATCCCGTCTATCTCACACATACTGTCGCCTCGATCCCCGTGATTGTCTATAATTGTATCACATACTTCGTAGAGATTTTTACCCGAAGGATGTCTGGACTCTACCGATTTGGAATAGGTCAGATTTGTCAGGCCAATTACTGTCACTCCAATCTTCTTAGCTTCCATCGCCAGTTCGATAATAACTGGATTACGGCCAGAAACAGAATGCACTACGAGCACATCACCTTCTTTAAAAGGAGTTTTTTCAGCTAGAGCTGTCCCGTACCCCACTAAACGTTCCATTTTGCTGGTGTGTGTCACGGGTTCAACGTCAAGTAGAATGCTCTCTCCAAAAATCGGATTAATGGTCATCAGTCCGCCAGCTCTATAATACAGTTCCTGAGTCAGAATACCGGCATGGCTGGCACCAAATGCAAATATGGCTCTTTTATTTTCAATTGCATCGACAAAGTGACTAACAGCCTTTTCGATCGCTTCTTTTTCTTCACGTTCAACAGTCTCCAGTAATGTTTTTATTCCGTCAAAATAATCAAACATCAGCCGACCACTCCTGACAAGAGCTGTGCAAGCCAGCTGGCTAATGGTCCAAACAAGGAGAAGTCATTACCACCGAAGATCAGCATCCAGTTGCGGATGGTTGTTTCATAGATAATAACGGAAACTCCCATTAAGCCTACCATGACTGTCGCACCGACGACTGTCCCAATAATCGCTCCTTTGAGTCCGCCTTGGCCTTCACCAACGACTGCAGCACCACCCATTTCAAAGAAGGAAGTGACAACCAGCGGTATCAGGATAACCCCAAAAATGTTGGTTGTGTTGGCGATAAGAATCATGATGGTAGACGTAATCATCGCCACAATAAAGCCGATAATAACAGCATTTGGTTTATAGTTAAACAGAATCGGCACGTCGAACGCTGGAATCGCACCTGGAATCAGTTTGTCTGAAATCCCCTGGAAGGCAGGTACGATTTGGTTGATCAGCATACGAACCCCTTGCAACATAACAATCAAGCCGGCACCAAAGGTAATACCTTGGGTGACCGCATTAAAGAAGAAGTTATCCCCTTCCGCCACGATTTCCGGTGCTACTAGTGTCATAATCAAGTACATAAGGAAGATGACAATTGCACCCGTTACAGAGATTTCACGGAAAAATGACAGACTCTTCGGTACATTTAGAGACTCGGTTGAACGTTCCTTATTACCAACTCGTTTAGCGACAAAACCGGAAATGATACTCAAAATACCTGTCGGGTGTCCGATGAGGAATGACTCATCCCCCGTTACGTCCCAGATATATTTACGCATAACCCAAGGCATGAATGACCAGTAAAGTGCAGAAAGAATCGCTCCAAAGAGGATTAAGACAACCCCTGTCAGTCCGCCTTCCACACCTGCTGCGACGAATATGAACGGGAACCACCAGAGCATGTGTCCGGTCAGGAAGATTGTTTTAACCGGTGTGAAGCGGGCAATAAGCAAGTGAATAATCAGACCGGCAAACATTGCCAGACCAATTTCGCCACCGAAGTCGGCAATAAAGGTCACATCACTGAGTCCTTCACCTACTTCCACTCCTTCAGCAATCGTTTCCTGAAACGCATCGTTAATCGGAATGATCGTACCTACAATTAATCCTACCCCTGTATCTAAAATAAACATACCGAACGCTGCTGACAATGAGCCTTTAATAATATCTGCAATATTCTTTCTTTGAACGATTAATCCGATTGCTGCGATAATACCGAGCAGTACCGGCGGATTTCTTAAAATATAATCTGTCAGAAAATCTAGTATTCCCTGCATTTCTATCCATCCTCTACATTAAAATTTGGGGTTTTTATCCTGCTTGATAGTGAAAGGCAACCCCATGAACCATATGCGACCTACAAAAGAAAACCTAACTTATTTCTTTGTTTCAAGAAAATCGTCCAGCGCTTTTCCGACTTCTTCTTTATCCATATAACGCTGAATAGGATAAACAGGTGCTTTAGTCGAACCTTTCAAGTCATCCCCCAGTTCCTGACTAGTAAAAATCGCATCTGCAGAGCTTCCTTTTGCTGAACTTAAGTCGGTATTTTCAACTTCACAGTCAATGTCTCTATCTTTTGCTGCCTTTTCAATGGACATTTTTAAAACCATAGATGAACCAACGCCGAACCCACATACTGCTAAAAATTTATACATATTAATCGTCTCCTTCTGTTATAAGTTTGTTTATTTCATTTAAATCTCCTGATAAAAATGTTTCATATGATTTATCATCAATCAGCAGTTCAGAGATTTCCGACAAAGCTTCCAAGTGCGCCGATGAATCTACTGCCGCGAGAACCAGGAAGACTTTGACAGGATTACCGGCTAGATCAACCGGTTCATTCAAAGTCAAAAGCGCCATGCCAACTTCATTGACCCCTTCACCTGCTTTAGCATGCGGCAAGGCAAAATAATCTTTCAAGACAATATACGGTCCATTCTCATTGACACTACTGATCATTGCTTCAATGTATACTTCTTCAATCACTCCTTTCTCAAGTAACGGTCTCGCAGCTAAACGGATGCCTTCCTCCCATGAATCAACTGAGTCGACATGATTCATCGTCTCCTCTGACAAATAGTCTGTTAACATATAACCCACTCCTTTCCAATTTAATAACGTGCAAAATAGCGGTAAAGTTCCTTATCCGACTGCTCAATAAATATTTTCTCCACTTTTTCGCGTGACTGCATTACTTCATATATACGCTCGATAAATAAGCTAATATGGCTCATATCCTTTTTTGCCACGGATATCAGCACGACTACATCGACCCGTTCACCTCCCCAGGTGATTTTTTTGTCGGAAACACAAATGGATACATGTGTTTTATTGACGTAACTTGGGTTGCCATGCGGAATGGCTATGCCAGTTTCAAAAGCCGTTGATGACATAGTCTCTCTTTCATATATGGTAGCAACATATTCATCTGAGACGTGGCCCTTGTCCATAAGTGGCTGAGCCAGCTGTTCGATCACTTCCTCAGCAGAATTGAACGTTCCTCTGACTATAGACAACCGCCTGCTTAAAGAGTCTATGAGCGGATGCTCTTGATTAGCCAGGTCCAGTTTGTCTGTCTGAAAATCATTCTGTTCAAAATATAACGGCAGTTTTCGAGCCAGTGTCTTCAGTTCATCATCGGTTGGAATCACTGAGAGGAGGTGAACAGGAGGAGAATCCAGTTGTAGTTTGTCTGATGAAATGATTAAATCCACTTTGTTCAAGTCGACATCATCCAGCTTATCTGCCTGTAAACTTTCATACACATGTACACTCGGCAGAAACTGTTTAATGCGGCGTTCAAGAATTTCAGTGGTAACCATACCTGTCTGTGTAACAATGAGGATTTTTCGAATATCCCGCTTGCGTTCAAGTGCAGACTGAAAGTGAATCATTAAAAAGGCTACTTCATCCTCCGGAATACGCCTTCCAACAAACTGTTCGATATCAACTACCCCATACCATGTCAGATGAAACATCATGGAGTACTGCTTTTTTATTTCTTTAATATACGGATTTTGAAGTGTCAGTTTATTTCTCAGTCTGAACCACATAGGCACGAGATGATTAATCAGCCCTGTTATAAGGTAATCATCAGTTGTCAAATCTTCATTCATCATCGTCCCGATTTTTCGAATCAATTCATCGGCAACCTGTTCATAGAACGCATAATTGTCAGTGGAAAGCTGATTTTTAATGCCGCAAGCTATAAGACAGTCATTTAGAAACAGTGTATCTTCAGTAGTGAGCACGGACGAAAGTAGATTTTGAATATCCTCTGCCAGCTCAAAAGCAATATAGTAAGTATCGAGTGTGGAAACACGCTCAAAAATGTATCCGGACGAGCGTACGTGGTGAAAAGCCTTTCTCAGCCGAAAAATAAAAACCGACAAATACTCCAGCAGCTGCAGTCTATAGTATTCTGCCAGTTCGAAACGCAGGCCTAAATCGTCAAGTTGACGTGAGAGAAAGTATGTGTAAAGTTATTCTCGGAAATTTATTCTAGAAATCTGAAACGCTGTTTTTATTTGTTGTCTTTCTCAAGCCTTTTTTTGCTCTTCTAGCTTTTAAAAGACTTGAGAAAGACAGTATTAACTAAATAACTTCTGTAATTGCCCCATTGGACTTGATGAGGAGCCATAATTAGCTACTCTTCCAATTTTTACACCTATTGAAGGTCTGGATTTACTTTTCTTCAGGGCTGCTCTTACAGCCCCTTTGAACTCCGGCTGGAGTTTCGCTGAAAGCTCAGGTAGTTTATCTGTTAAGGCTTTGAGAAACGTTCCGTTCTTACGTGCGGAAATAATCGCCGCTATATTCCCTGCACCCTTAGCCGAAAAACCGCGTCCTTGTCGTTTCATACGATAACTATAAGGCCGATGATTACTTTCGCATACGCCAATCCCTTTATTTATAGGCAGATCTCTCATTTTTAATGGTTTTAGACTATCCCAATTTCTGTCTAAATAAGCTTTTAACTTTGAAAGTTCTTCTTTATATTCGTTGGCTTTTTCGTCATTTCCTTTAATACGGCTTTCAGTTGTAGCTATGACCGTTTCAACCAGATTAAAATTGTATGTATGCACTGCGTGCCTCATTTTCTTTTCCATCATTTTATCGAAATACATACGCTGTTTGATTTTCTCGTTGACATGATATGCATCTCTGAAGTGTTCATGTCGCTGACATTTTCCAATAATCTGATGAAATTTATCTTTATCGTAACCACTTCCTCCATCGCTATTAGAAATAACAATCGTTTGACGGATATCATAAATACTTTCTAGCCATAGACTTGCACGCCTAAAAGCTTCTTTACTTGATACAGTACTCTCAAACATTTTTGAATTAATTAAGACGGGTCTTTTCTGTTTTCCTTTGTACTCGATACCTTCATGAAACTGAACCCGATGAATCTCAGGACGTTTTTTCTCCTTGCCTTTTGTGAGCATTAAACCGTCACCTTCAATAAATAAGACAGGCGTTTTTGTCTTATCTTTTTGAGACGTCTCATCTTGAAGAGGGGCTGTTTCTGTCCATTCTTGAATTGTTTCTCCAATTTTTTGAGTAATAGTATGAATGGTCGTATGACTCAATGAAAACGATGTAAGAAGATCAATGGCTTCTTCTGCTTTGCGATACGTCCCATCAGAAGCCATTTGAGCTGCTTTCATCTCTACAAGTGGAGAATTACGAATTCTTGGCTTTAAGCCGACGGCTTTATCAAAAGGAATCACACTTTTTTCGCCTTTCTTTCGCATACGGTGGCGTTCAAATTCAACGGTTCCGAAAGTAAATTGCAGCGTACGGTCAGGGACACTGTCAATCTCATAACCTTGTTCCTTGTAATCATGAAGTAATTCTAAATCAATCTGTTTAAAAGCGGTACTGAGTAACTGCTGAGTGATACGTTGAAAAACCGTCTCTAATGCTAATTCTGCTTCTAAGAGTGTTGAAGAATCCTTTAAAGTTTTAATAATTTCTGATATAATTTCATTCATAAGAAGACCTCTTTCTCTAGCGTTGTCGTTATCTCTAGATTAAGGGTCTTCTTTCTTTTTGTCTAGGTCGAGCTTTCCCTCTTCCGACATTAATTTTACACATAGTGAGAGAAACTGACTGTCTTTATCGTCCATTTCCAGTTCCTGCTGAATAAACTGACTATACTCACTTATGTTTAGTGGCAAGCGATTATTCTGCACGTAAAACTGTTTAGATAAATAGTTCCGCCACACCAGCTGAACGGTGCGTTCGTTAGCCTTGATACAAGTACCCTCATTACTGCTGGCAAGCACGTTCTCTTCTGGAAAATAGTCTGATTTAATCTGCTTCATGTCTTTAACAAGAGTGGACCGACTGACAAAATAATCATCAGCCAGCTTTGAATAGGACAGCGTCTCCCCATCGAGAAGGCGTTTCACAATAGCTACTTGTCTTCTATCAGGATCCATATCTTTTAAAGCATTATTTTCCATGATTGTTTTGAGATAACGTTTCTGACTGCCATCTGCAATTAACCGGATGCCTTTCCCTGTCTTTCGTTCAAGCAAGGCATTGGCTTGCTTGGCTGATTCTTCTATTTCATCAAGATAGATATAAACTGTCCTCTGGGAAGCTTGTATTTTTTTAGCCAGATCAGACGCAGACACAAAAGATGGAGATTGCAGCAATTCGCTTACCAGCAACAGTTTTTGTTTAACGGACACAGACTCCCCCCTCTCTTTTTCCTCTCTTTGAGAAAAGTATAGCACACTTATGATAGCGCTGTTATTATAAACATTTCAACATAACTTGTTGCAAAAAAGTAAACACTTAAATTGTTTTTTTTTTGAAGATAATACAATTGTACTCTAGTGAAATAAGGAGTATGATTTCAGTAACAAAAGAAACACTAGTGTCATATTGGGAGGCTATAACCATGAAAACTCGACATTTCTTTACCCAATTGAAAGCTCAAGGGCTGCTTGTCATCAGACGGTTTCCATTGTCCATTCTGCTATTTTTTGCTGCTGCTTTGTTTACTTCTATATCTATTCAAGCTGATAATACAACATTCACAAAGGAAGCCTTAATAGTCGGTTTAGCTGCTCTTCTTTTAGCTGGCGGTCAGCTTGCACTGGAAGGTTTTTTATCTCGAAATAAAGTCATGCGCGTACTCTTACCTGCTCTTATTATCGTATTTTCCGTGCTGTACTACTTCTACCTCAGACAGGTCGACTTTTTCTACTACCAGCCTGCTGTGATCCGGACAGCCGTTCTTTACTTTACCGGTCTCATCCTATTCATATCTGCACCGACTATCCGTTCTAGATGGGCATTTTCAGAAACACTCATTGCCTTCATTAAAGCCTTCTTCAGTAGCCTGTTACTCTCTGCAGTCATGTATTTAGGGGTTACCATTATCTTTGGAACCTACAGTACGCTGTTCACTGTTCTGAGTTACCGTTGGTTTGGTCAGGGCGCTGCATGGATATTTATTTTCTTCGGACCAGTTTATCTCCTGGCCCGTACACCGCGTTACAGTGAGGGCCCCAGTCAATCTTCTGCAGCTGATGAAACAGTCATCCCACCATTATTGAGTAGCTTGATTGACTTTATAGTGGTCCCTCTGACACTCGTGTTCACTGTTTTGTTAATTGCTTATATAGCAGCCGATATTACAGGAGACTTCTGGCTCGACAATTTAATCGAACCCATGCTGATCAGCTATGTTGTCGTAGGCTTTTTGACACTGTATTTAACTGAACACTCAAATAGAAGCTGGGTCAAATTATATAACCGTTATTTCCCTTATTTACTCTTGGTGATTGCTCTCTTCCAGAGCTTGTCCTCATCCATAAAATCATTTGAACTTGGACTGACTCATGGCCGCTACTTTGTATTACTGTTTGGCATTTTTGCTATCACCAGTGTAGTCATTTACGGTTTCTTCAAAAGGTTAAAGCCTCTCATTCCTTTTATACTCGTCTTTCTGGGTCTCATCTCTATCCTTCCATTTATAGACGCCGTGTCAATTGGTGTGGCAAGTCAAAAGTCTCAAATTGAGTCGGTCGTTGATGAAGATAATCTGAATAGAGAGTATTCTCATGAGGAAAAAATGCAGCTGAGTTACAGCTTTAATTATCTTCAGGAAACGACCGAGTCCTATTCATTCGACTGGTTGCCGGAAGATTTCCATCTTTACGAAAATTTTGAGGCAACTTTTGGTTTTGAGCCTTACTATTATGCCAATTATCAGTATGATAGACAAAGTCCGGAACCGATTGAACGGGAATATGCCTATATGGAACTGAATAGAGATTCGCCAGTAATTTACCCTGTAAGTGGATCAGACGAAGCAGTACAATTTGCGACCTATTATATGCGTGATGAGTCAGGTAACAATATAATTAAACTAGATGAAGCGGATATTTTACTTGAGGTAACAGTTGACGAAGATCAGCTTCTTCTTGAGCTCATACAAGAAGATGAGACTTTGCTCGCATATGATTTATCCTTTCTGAAAGACGAAGCCTTTGACCAGCCTGAAACGCATCAAAGTCTTTCGATTGAAGAACTTACTTTTACAGAAGAAAATGAAGAGGCCCGACTAACCGTCATTGTTCACCATTTTGAAACAGACAGAGAAGGAATGTATGAAGGAGAATTCTTCGTCATGATTGACTTCAAATAATAGAACAAAACAAAAAGGAAGCATTTTCATAAATTTTTAGGTAAAATAGAAACAGTGAAAATTTTAGGAGGAATGCACAGCATGAAGAAAGAAACATTTACGTTCCACAATGGAGTAACTATTCCAAGTATCGGTTTTGGTACATGGCAGATTCCAAATGAAGAAGCTTATGACTCTGTCACAATGGCTTTGAGAAATGGCTACACACATATCGATACAGCTCTTGCCTATCAGAATGAAGAAAACGTTGGAAAAGCCATTCGCGAATTTGACATTGCCAGAGAAGATGTTTTCATCACAAGCAAACTGCCTGCTGAACGCAAAGGCTATCAGGAAGCGCTTGATGCATTTGATGAAACAATTACCAATTTAGGTGTAGACTATCTTGATTTATACCTGATTCATGCCCCATGGCCTTGGAATGACATCGGAAAAGACTGCACGCAGGGTAACATTGATTCCTGGAAAGCTATGGAAAAGCTGTATAATGATGGAAAAATTAGAGCAATTGGTGTATCGAACTTTAGTATCAGCGATCTTCAGGCTATCCTGGATAACTGTGATATCGTGCCAATGGCTAATCAGATTCCGTTTTATATTGGTAAAGATCAGAAAGATTTGATGGACTTCTGTGAGAAGCACGACATTGTCGTTGAAGCCTACTCTCCATTAGCAACTGGACAACTGCTTGACAGCCCTGAGCTAAAAGAGATGGCTGATAAATACGGCGTCACGACTGCCCAATTGGCTATCCGATACTGCTTAGACAAAGGTACCATCCCTCTTCCTAAATCGACTCATGAAGAGCGCATAATCCAAAACAAACAGTTGGACTTCGAAATTTCAGAAGAAGATCTGAATGCACTGGATAAAATGGAAGATGTCAGAGATTAATTAATAGATAACCCGGAGTTCACGATTTAGTGACCTCCGGGTTTTTGCTTGTATTCAGTTTCAGCCTCAAAAACAATAGTGTTTCACTTTGATGCCCTTTGTAACTCAGCCATGAGTTACTTCCTTATATTATTTATTGGTTAGATAGTGGCCTATTTTGCCTATTTTGTTAACTTATCATCACTTACTCATCAGCGTTACTGCTAATCTTGATTATTATGGCAACCCGACTGGTGCTGCTTAGCCGAGTTACCTCTATCTTTGGTTATTACGTTAACTCGCTGTCTTACTCTTCACGGAGTTACCTGAATCTTCGGTTATTTAGCCAACTCGCTGTCTTACTGTTCACGGAGTTACCTGAATCTTCGATTATTTAGCCAACTCGCTGTCTTACTCTCCACAGAGTTACCTCTATCTTCGATTATTGCGACAACTCAGCACGCTCTACTTCACCGAGTTTATGCAATAACTGATTATTCCGTTAACTGGTGGGTGGCCTATTAGATGAGTTACCTCAATGTCTAGTTATTATGCTAACTCAGCGTTTTATCCCTCTGGAGTTAACGTTATCTTCTAAGCATCACCTCGACAGTTGCCTATGATTACGCTTATGCTGTCTATTAGGTTATAATGAATTTAAATCCGTATCATAGAGGAGATAATAATTTATGAAGCTCAGCGATTTTACAGGTCTGTTCAAAAAGAATACATTGACAATCGAATCCATAGAAAATCCGTTTGACGATTATCACTTTAAACAAACCTGATAATCTGACTTGGGAAGCTGGTGAACACGGTATGTTAACCTTGCCGGGTAGAAAAGTCAGTGGACAACCTTTTCGTGTTTTCTCTTTGTCCTCCATACCAGAGGAAGGCAAGCTCCTCATTGCTACTCACGCTAATGAACCAATCAGTGATTTCAAAAAGCAACTATTGTCCATGTCAAAAGGTGATCAAGTTAAGATAAAAGGACCGTTTGGCTGGTTCAAAGTTCAAGATACCACCTCTCCTATTGTAATGATTGCGACAGGTATAGGGATAACACCCGTACGAGCCATTATTAAAAGCATTGAAAATGAAGAAACACGCCCCATACACCTGGTGCACAGCTCTCCATCTAAACACTTATATAGAAATACCTTTGAAGAGGTAAGCAAGAAAAATAGAGATTTTCATCCGGTTTTCACGAACAGTAAAGAACAAACTATTGAAACCTATACGGCTTTAGCAAAAATACACGGAAATGAAGCCTACTATTATTTATCCGGTAAACTAAGTATTATCCGGGCTACAAAAAAAGAACTTAAAAAGTTAGGCATCAAAGGCAGCCGGATTATTATCGATCCTTATATCGGGTACTAGCTTCTACTCTCCCCCATATTCCTTTGCAATAAACTATTTTGATTGATTTAATCACGAGAACTTAATAAAGCACGCTCCTTAAAAGGCAGGTGAGCCCTGCCTTTTAAGGAGCGTGCATATTTTTGTCTTCTGTTTTTTGCCACTTAAGGATTTTGCTACAACATTATCTAATTCAAGTTTTAAACGATTCCCATTGAAGCCAGGAAAATAGCGGGTACTAATGAAAGTATCGGAATGACCACTCCCACCACAAACATATCAAAGTAACTCTCCTTGTGCGTTAAACCGCAGATTGCAAGTAGAGTTATAATAGCACCGTTATGAGGAAGAGAATCAAGACCACCAGAAGCCAGTGAGGCTATTCTATGAAATACTTCGGGACTAATATTTTGCTGCTGAGCAATCACCATATATTCTTCAGCTAAAGCACCTAGAGATATCCCCAATCCACCAGAAGCAGATCCCGTCACACCCGACAGTAAATTAACTGAGACAGCTAGAGAAATTAAGGGACTTCCCGGAATACTCAATAACACTTCAGTTATCGTTGCAAATGCCGGCGTTGCTTGAACCACCGAACCGAAACCGACTGCTGCCGATGTATTGACAATTGCATTCATTGAACCGCGAGCTCCTTCGTTGACAGATGGAAAAAGTCCTGTAATTTTTCGGAAATTAATCAGTAAAGCGAGACCAATACCAAGTAACAGACTCGTTTCGATTCGAATATTTAATATATTTAAAGAGATAAGTATTACAACTAATGGTAAAAGGGAAACCCAAACATTTGCCTTGTTTCCTTTATCAAGGGTAATGATTTTTTTATCTTTCGGTTCTTTGAACACATTACCTTTACTGACAGATTTCTTCTGACTCCATAAAAGATAACTGTAGCCCACTACCGCCATGAAAAGACCTGTAAGCAACCCAATGATTGGTGCCGCTCTTGGTGTCGTGTTGAAGTAATCCATTGGAATTAGATTTTGAATTTGCGGTGATCCCGGGAAAGCAGTCATGGTGAATGTGAAATTACCTAATGTAATTACACCGGGTATTAAAAATCTCGGCAAGTTCGCTTTTCTATAAAGACTCAAGGCCACTGGATAAACTGAGAACCCCACTACGAACATGCTGATTCCTCCGTATGTAAGTAAAGCAGTGGGAATTAAAACACCTAACAAGGCATGTTTTTTTCCAATAACATTACCGATAGCATCCGCTATTGATTCAGCCATACCCGTATCGTCCATGATTTTACCAAATATTGAACTCAGCATAAATACAGGAAACCACGTCTGCGCAAAATTGGCAAATCCACTCATAAACGGTCCCGTGAAGGATTCCATCACCTCTAAACCTCCGAGAAAGGCGACCATCCCAGCAGAAAATGGCGCAACCCATACAATCGAAAATCCTTTGAAAGCTAAAAACATCATCAAAGATAAACCTAATACTATGCCTAACATATTGACCCTCCTAATTTTAATAAAGCGTTTCCATAATGGAATATTATCAGAAGTTAACCATAATAATCAACTGTTATTTCAAAATTTACTCAAAACCAGTTGACTGTAAGCGTTTTATATTGTATATTGAGTTACAAGTTAACCAAAACATTACATAAGGGGGCCGGTTCTACTAGTACATTCTGGTTATTACTATATTAGGAGGATTTACAATGTCAAATGTGAAAGTTTTGAAGAATTATATTAATGGTGAATGGACTGAAAGCAAGTCAACAGATTTTGAAGAAGTTTTTAACCCCGCTACTGGAGAATTAATTGGAAAAGTCCCTCTATCATCTAAAGATGAGTTGAATGAAGCGGCTGAAAAAGCACAGGAAGCATTCACCACCTGGAGCAGAGTCAGTGTGCCGAAACGCGGAAGATTTATGTTTAAACTGCAAAACCTACTGATTGAGCACAGTGAAGAATTGGCTCAACTGATTACTCTGGAAAACGGGAAAACAATTGCTGATGCACGTGGAGAAGTTCAGCGAGGAATAGAGAACACAGAAAATGCTGCTTCCATTACTAACTTAATTATGGGCGATTCAATTTCTACTGCCGCTACCGACGTGGAAGTAACGAATTACAAATACCCTATTGGTGTAGTGGGTGCTATTTCTCCATTTAACTTCCCTATGATGGTACCCTTCTGGATGTTCCCGATGGCAATTGCTGCCGGTAACTCTGTTATTCTAAAGCCGTCTGAAAAAACACCGCTGCTTATTGAAAAAATTGTTGATTTAGTTGAGGAAGCTGGTATTCCTAAAGGTGTTTTCAACGTAGTATACGGCGCACACGATGTCGTTAATGGCATTCTGGAAAATAAATTAATTAAGGCTGTGTCATTTGTCGGATCTGAACCAGTTGGACGTTATGTCTATCAAAAAGGGACAGAAAACATGAAACGCGTCCAGTCTCTAACGGGAGCTAAAAACCACGTGACAGTTTTAAATGATGCAGATTTAGACGATGCTATTCCAAAGATTATTGGAGGCGCATTCGGCTCAGCTGGACAAAGATGTATGGCTGGATCAGTTTTAACACTTCAAGAAGACATTGCTGATGAGTTCCTGGATAAATTTGTTGCTGCGGCTAAAGATATTAAAATTGGTAACGGTCAGGACGATACCACTTTCCTTGGACCTGTCATCCGAAAAGAAAATCAGGAACGAACCTTTAACTATATTGAAAAAGGAACTGAAGAAGGCGCAAAAATTCTTCTAGATGGGCGTGAGGATATTCCTGAAGACGGCTACTTCGTCGGACCAACTATTTTTGATAATGTCTCTACCGATATGACTATATGGAAAGACGAGATATTCGCTCCTTTTGTCTCCATTGTCCGTGTTAAAGATGTCAAGGAAGCTGTCGAAGTAACCAACCAGTCTAACTTTGCCAATGGTGCCTGCCTGTTCACAAATGATACCCGAGCTGTCCGCTATTTCAGAGAAAACGTTGACCCTGGAATGATCGGAATAAACTTAGGAGTCCCTGCTCCAATTGCCTGGTTCTCATTCTCTGGATGGAAAGATTCTTTCTATGGCGATTTGCATGCCAATGGTAAAGACAGTGTTGAATTCTATACACGCCGAAAAGTTGTTACAGCACAGTATAGAACAGACAAAATTTAAAATCCAAACCCACTCTTCTATTGAAAGGATGAACCCTTAACTATGTCAATTCACAAAATTGAAATGCCCACTGAAGTCTTTTATGGACCAGATTCCCTATCGCGCGTAGGTGATACGTCCAAAAAATTTGGAAAAAAAGTGCTTCTCATCAGTGATAATATTATTGAAAAAATGGGTTATGTGAAAACAGTCACCCGTTACCTGGAAGAAGAAGGTCTGACAGTCTACCCCTACCTTGGTGCGAATTCTGAACCAACTGACACATATGTAGATGAAGCACTCGATATTCTGAAAGAAAATAATTGTGATGTCATTGTAACTATCGGAGGTGGAAGCTGCCTGGATACAGCTAAAGCCGTAGCCGTTGTAGCAACGAACGGCGGCTATATCGGAGATTACATGAAAGGAAACAAAATTGCCGACGTAGACCCTATTCCATTAGTTACTATACCGACTACTGCGGGAACAGGTTCGGAAGTAACTAATGTGACAGTCATAACGAATACTAAAGAAAACATTAAAATGATGATTAAGCAGACCGCCTTCTTGCCAAAAGTCGCGATTGTTGATCCTAACCTGACTATGACTGCTCCTAATAAAGTAACGGCAGCTACTGGTATGGATGCCTTATGTCATGCTATTGAGTCATATGTATCCCAGATTGCTCATCCAATGACACGCACGTTTTCTCTAGAAGCCATCAGACTTATTTTAAATAATATACAAACAGTTTATGATAATGGTGATGATGTAGAGGCACGATCCAACATGTCCCTAGCAGCTATGGAAGCCGGAATAGCTTTCTCTAACGCTTCCGTTACATTAGTTCACGGGATGTCCAGACCAATTGGTGCTTTATTCCATGTCCCCCATGGTGTTTCCAATTCAATGCTCTTACCTGCTGTATTAGAATTTTCAAAACAAGATGCTTTAAACGAATTAGCTGATATAGCCAAACTGTTCCTGTCGGAAGATCAAGTTGACGGTAAATCAATTGAAGAGTTGGCAGATGAAACCATTCGTAAAGTTAAAGAACTCAGTCACCACCTCAATATCCCAAACTTGAAATCATGGGGTATTGATGAAAATGAGTTTGAAGCATCCCTAGATAAAATGGCTACAGATGCATTGAATTCTGGAAGCCCAAGCTACAATCCACGTGTGCCTTCGCACGATGAAATTAAAGAATTATATCGAACCTGCTTCTCCTATGATTACTCAAAATAATAAAAATACAGTCAGGAAAATGAGTATCAACTCATCTCCTGACTGCTTTTTTATGGTGTTATTAAATCGATGTCATTTTCATCAAAATAGTTACTGTAAGTTGAATCAATCGGACTGTCAGTAATAACAGCATTCATTTGTTCAATCTTTGCGTAAGTAACTAAAGCTGACTTACCAAATTTGTGCTCATCAATCAAAGCATACAACTTATTGGCTTTATCAACTACTGTACGCTTTATATCATACTCTTGATTATCAGAATTGGTTAAACCAGATTCTATGGAGACTGCAGTAGCTGCCATGAAAGCTTTATGGATATTATATTTGTCTAATAATATTGATTTATCTAACCCCACAAAGGAATTAGTCTTACGCTTGTAAATTTCTCCGATTATGATAATCGTGGCGTTCCTAAAGGTTACGAAGCGGTTAATGACAGTAAGACTGTTCGTTAATACTGTTAATTGTATCGATGGATCCAGATAGTCAGGAATATATTGTGTCGTTGTACCTGAATCAATAAATATAACATCTCCAGACGAAATCTCAGCAGCGGCAAGTGATGCAATCACTTTTTTACCTTCCATTGCCCTCTGATTCCGCTCCTCGAATGGAAGCAAGAAGTTTCGAACAAATTCTACTCCTCCATATACCTTTTCATATCCTTCCAGTTTAACAATTTCATTTACATCTCTTCTTACAGTGTTCTTTGATACATCAAAAACTTCACACAGCTCATCAAGTGATACTTTTTTCTTAAGTCTGATATACTGTTCCATTTCGTCAATTCGCTTAATCTTCAATGGAAGACCTCCATTACGCTGATTTATTATAAGTATAACAAACTCAATATAAATTTAGAACATGAACACTACAAATTATGACGTCAGACTAAGTGAGTGATCCAACTCTTTCTTCCATTATAGTTATAGTAACCCTTCTGCAAATCTCTTAGTAATCAGTTGAGGTCGCGTGATGGCACTCCCTACTACAACCGCGTGCGCTCCAGCTTCGAGGCAATCGCGTGCTTTTTCTGGTGTGTCCATGCCTCCTTCAGCTATAACCGGACAGTTAATCTGGGCAACATACTTTTTTAGCAGTTCATAATCATTTTTAAAAATATTTTCTTCCTCCGTGTAGTCTGTGTAACCAACCAACGTAGTTGAAATTACATCAAACCCTAAACGGTCTGCTTCAATACCTTCCTCTAATGTCGAGGTATCTGCCATTAAAAGAATCTGACTATATTTTTCACGAATGTCATCCACAAATGTCTGCAGATCTTGTCCTGCTGGTCTTTTTTGACTCGTTGCATCCAATGCAATCATCTCACAGCCTGTTTCCATCAACTCATCAATTTCTTTCATAGTGGCAGTAATGTAGACATTTGAATCCTCATAGTCTCTTTTAACTATGCCGATAATAGGCAGGTCAGTCTCCTGCTGGATAGCTTTAACATCTTCTTTAGAGTTGGCTCGAATACCAACCGCTCCACCCTCTTCAGCCGCTTTCGCCATTTTACTCATGATATATGAACTATGCAGTGGTTCGTTTTCAAGTGCCTGACAGGACACGACAAGTCCGCCTTTTATTTTCTCAATCATTATTTTCACCTCTAGTTTAATAGTAATAAATTCAGTATAGCGGGAATACTTTGCGTAAGAAAGCATAAAGAAGAAAAAGCTATCCATCGTCCTTTTGATAAAGGAAATGAATAGCTTCGTTTGAGTATATAAAAAATGAAAGTGAGCCCATGCATGGGAGAAGACTCTTTACCAGTAAACAAGGGCTAGATCGGCTTCCATGTAGTGAAAATGGGGGGCGCGGGAATTAGCTCCTTTTTTAAAAAGACTAATGTAAAGGTTTAAGTGTCTGTCTTTCCAATCTGCTGAGGGGATAACAACTGTCATATATTTATTAATATCCACAACTGAGTAAAAAAATTAAGTTCGACAATGGATTATTTCTTTATTACTAATGCAATTTTAATCCTAATTGAAGATTATGGCAAGAATAAGCTTTTTGTTTATTGAAGTATATATACATCGTGATACTAATAAAGTTATTATAAAACTAAAAATTACGGATTTTTTTACTTTAAATAAGTCACCTTTCGCTAAAATACTATTATATAATACCTAATGTTACAGTTTGATTAAAACACTTACTTTAAAAAAGTCACCTGACGGATATTCTATAAGTAAACTCTTTTAATATAGTACTAATCACAAAATAAAATACTTTTTACATTGTTTATCACAAACAATAAATATTAATGAATATACTTCTGGGTTTATGCACTTTTTACTAAAAGACTCGAATCAACCGATTCTAATGATTCGACTATATATTTTTTTTATCCTTGAGACTTATTTTCACACTAATATTACCGCTAACACAGTCGGCTGTTTCGTATTTTACACAATAAAAGCTGTAACAGTTCAAAACTGCTGCACAGCTTTCACCTTCAATATATTTTTTCCAGCAGCGAGTTTATCATCTGAACATTATTTAAGAGATATTTCCGTGAAGCGTAGTCTCTCGCCCACTCTTTCCACTCATTGTGTTCGGGGTGATACGGATCAGTGACGGCTTCCATATAAAAGGCATAGCCAGCGGGCCCGCCAACGTCTTCAGGTACAGGATCCCCTATCATCATTTTCAGTGAAGGATGCGTTCGCTTGTGAATGGTCCAGATTTTCCGGACGTTAATCGTGTGCTCCCAAAAATCACCAAAGTCATATACATAGTTGAATACGCGGTTCTCGTCTCTAAGTACCACATCCGATAAAAGATAGTGACTGCCAATTTCTGTATTGTCATCCAGTTCTCCATAAAAGCGACGACTTTGATACGCATTATCTGACCCGATTATAGTCGTTCCATCTTCCATTATGAACTGATGAAGGTGCCTTTTTTCCCATAAAAAAATGGTCTGAATCACATCATGCAAGCCATCAAATGTCAAATTAAGTGGCACATGTACAATTCGTATAATATCTTCCTGATTAAACAGCTTGAGACGAATTTCCATTTCAGCCATATCAATAGTATAGGCTGGCATGTCTATCTCTTGCTGAAACGCTTGTATAAATCCTTCAATCGCATTCTTATGCTGATTCTCCCCTGATTTCAGTAGATTGATTTCATATGACCAGGATTCCTGGAAATATTCATCGTCATCAACCAGCTCCTGACGAGTCAACACAAGCTGACTTGACGCACTGTTTTTCCCAATGAGTTTGGGATTAACTGCTTTGCTTACTGATATGGATTCTGTTTTGTAAAAATAATCATTCACCGACGCTTCTGACAGGCCCATTCGCATCATCAGTCGAGCCAAAGCTTCACTCACCCAGTCACCGAATTCAAGGTAATCTTCTTCATAGGGATCTAAAAATATAAGTGTCAGACCCGTTGCGTCATTTGTCAGCACTATGAGATCATGCTCTTCCGCTTCTATACTGTTCGCATGCCAATGGTGAAAGGCATCATTTAATTCTCCCAAATCTTCTTTCTCGGTAAATTCAAGTGTATCTATTGTATCATTTAATGTTTTCTCAGCTTTTTTAAATGCCTTCATTAATTTTTTTGTCATATAAATGTGCATATCTACACTCCTTCACTCTGAACTGTTGCCTACAGTATAACACTCCGAAATGAAATTTAAATCAGTTAATAAAATAAAGCCCTCAACACATGACATGTCAAGGGGTATGTTAGTTTAGTAATTGCATTGGGGAGCAGCTCAATCCTTGAAAACAATCAGTTTCTGAACGCGGTAGCTGATTAGGAATATCACTAAGTCGACAAAAACTTTAATGAAAACTTGTCTGAAGCCGGTCATCTGATAAATAAAGTACACTGAAAAGCCTGAAAGCAAAGCCTCTGCGACAACTAACGTATAGTATCCAGCAATGGTCTTGTTCCACTTCTGTTTGCTTTCAAAGACAAAGGAACGGTTTACAGTATAGTTAAACAATGAAGATCCCGTTCGAGCAAGCAAAGTAGCCGCTACAATCTGGCGTCTAGAAAAAGTGAATCGGAGTATGAATAGAAACAACTGAAAGAGTGAAATATCAATGATAAAAGAAACAAAAGAGACACTGATAAACTTGAAGAAATTCTTAAAGAGCAGCAAATAAATCTCAAACGAATCTTTGACTTTATTGAAATGGGAGCTGCTGTTGTCATCGATATAGACAGTTTCGATTGGTATTTCTTCTATATCAAATTGCCTTGATACTGTCTCAATCAGCATATTGGTTTCGTAATTAAAACGTTCACCTTCCAAATCGATATAGTAATGGAGAATATCCATTGAAAGACCACGGAGGCCCGTTTGCGTATCCTTAAGCGACTTCCCATATAAAAGTTTAAAGACTTTACGCGTGATCGTATTCCCCAGCATGTTTTTACGCGGAACATGTTTCTCATTAAAAGAACGGACGCCAAGAATCAGTTTTCTTTCAGATTCATTGAGGCTGCCACACAAGGTCATGACATCCTCCAGCTTGTGCTGCCCATCCGCATCGACCGTGATGACACCTTCTGCTTTTTTTAAGTCCTCATGGTTTAATATGTAGTTAAAGGCTGTTTTCAGTGCGCGGCCTTTTCCCAGATTCACGGCGTGTTTAAGAACCGTTACATTTTGTAAATGACTGCATCGGTTAAATATGTAGTCCAGATTGTTTTCACTGCCATCATTAATGATGATAATTGAACGAAAGGCTTCTTCATGAAGTTTTTCTACATAAGGATAAAATGACTTGTCGGGATTCAGGACAGGGATCACAATAACACAATTTTTCATATAATGACCTCTTTAATAAGTATAGTCTGACTCGTTCACTATATAAGCATAAACAATTCATTAACTGTTCATATATTATGATAGCATATCCTCCACCCAAACGGCTCCTAATACGCTTAGGACTAGCTTACATGGCAAAAAAGACAGGTGCCTGAGCACCTGTCTAAATGACTATCGACAAAATTATTACCTTGCTAGCTGTTTTTTATATACAGAAGTTCAAAGAGTGAGCGACTCAGCTGTTCCTCATCCAGTTCGTTAACCGTCGACATTAAACTAATATCAGATTCACTGCTTGTAAATTCATTGTACAAATCATCTTTCAGGAAGTACCCTATCTGAGCAGTATTCAAACGCTTGAACAGCTCACTAGTAATGTCCTGCTTCTCTAGCACATCAAAGCTTGTCCAGTGTAGTTCTACTTTACTTGCATCAGTCACGTTAATGGTCACCGAGGTCCGCTTCAGTTTTTCATCAAAGGACGTATCTAACAGTTCTGCGCCAGTAATGTCCGAGATTTTGACTGTTTCAGAAGCGTTAAAATGGAACGTATGCACACGCTCTTCTTGAACAGGGCTTACTTCACCCTTATAAGCAAGCGTCAGCGTCTGCTTTTCTACATCCAGCGAACACACTGTCACCGATCGCTTCCCTTCTTTCTCTTCAATCAGTTCAAAGGCGTTACTTTTCCCGGGATAAATGAGCCATTCCAGTTCGTCAGGAAATTCAGACGCTTTAGTTTCAGTCGGTTTAGCGTCCATTGGAATGATGCTGCCTTGCTTGGCAAAGACTGGCATTTGCTCGGGTTCACGGTACACTCTCAGCTGGCCGTTCCCCTTGTAGCGGAAGTTTGAAAACACATCAAACCAGTTCCCTTCAGGAAAATAGATGACGTCACTCCCGTAAAGAGTTTCTTCATCCTTTTTGGATGTAATCGGCAGGACGAGCAGCTGGCTGCCAAAGTAATATTCATTTTTCACCTGATAAGCGTGTTCATCAAAGGGATGTTGGTAATAAACCGGCTGAACCAGCGGAATGCCTTTTTCATGCGTCAGCACATTAAACGTATCAATGTAAGGAATCAGTGCATGTCGCAGCCGAAGAAAGCGACTCATATTCTCTTTGACCGATGAGCTGTAGGTCCATGGTTCTTTGCTGGAAAAAGCGCTATTAGAGCTGTGCAGGCGGTTAATCGGGCTGAATACACCAAACTGGAACCAGCGCTGAGTCAGCTCTTCATCTTTGTAGCCTTTGAAGTGTCCGCCGATATCGTGACTCCACCAAGTGTAGCCTATGTTAGATGACGTAGCGGTTAAATAGGGCTGGAAAGCCAGTGACGCCCAGGAAATGACGGAATCTCCAGAAAAGCCAATTGGATAGCGGTGGCTGCCCGGACCCGCATAGCGTGACAGGATAAGCGCCTCTTTGTTTCGCTCTTCCAGATCTTTAAAGTGATAGTGATTCAAAAGCCACAAGGGATCAATATCACTCGTTGAGTATTCACCCTGCTGCCAGTCAATCCACCAGAAGTCTACCCCTATGTCTTCAAAAGGGTGATGTACTTCTTCAAAGTAAACTGGTCTGAATCGGTCATCCATCAAATCGAATTTTGCCGGTTCTTCTTTCTCTTTATCCAGTCCCAGCCGGTCCGCAACCCTATCATACTGCTCTTCAAATGCTCGGATGCCGTCAGCTGGATGGACATTCAGCGTTACAGCCAGACCTTTCTCGTCGAGACGTGACAGAAAACGCTCCGGATCTGGAAAGAAATCTCTGTTCCACGTATAGCCCGTCCAGCTGCTGCCGTATTTAAATGGGACATCCGTTAAATGCCAGTCCATATCTATAACACTGACCGCCAACGGAATCTGTTCTTCTTCAAAGCGATTAATTAAATTAAGATAGGATTCCTCTGTATACTTCCAGTAGCGACTCCACCAGTTACCTAAAGCAAAGCGCGGAAGGCTTGGCGGAAAGCCGGTCAGACGAAAATAATCCTGTACCGCTTCCAGATAGTTGCGTCCATATGAGAAAAAGTAAACATCCGGGTGTATGTGATTCTTCACGTTCACATCACCCTCGTCCCCTTCAAATACAAAGGAATCAGAATCGTCCAGAGCCGCATAACCGTATTTGGAAATGATGCTGTCTTCCAGTTCCGCTTCTCCATCCACGCGGTCAACCGTTCTGAGTGCACCTTTTAATGTTTTAACTTGCTGACCATAATACCAGCGGTTCGTGTAATTGGAATAATTGTATTTTACGTCAACATGTAAATTCTGAGGCGAAAATACCTTTTCCTTTACATAAAATAAATGAAAAGTTGATGTCATGATTTCAAGTGTGTCTTCAGTCTCTTTAACATCGAAGCTGACAGAGTCATTAAGCTGGCGATTCTGAACGAGTTGCGTGGCACGGTCTTCGAACTCGCCTGTTTCTGAATACTCCATTCGCACCAGTTTTTCTGTCAATATTGAAAAGCGGTAACGGTCACCTTGAATGATATGATCGGACTGAGGAATCAGCTGATTGTCTGACATGGTGGTCACTCCTTTTAATAATCGTTAAGCAAAAAATAAAAATACAGCAGACAAACCATTTGCGTTTGTCTCTGTATTTTTATTGTAGCATTTATTGGCTTATTTAATCGAGCCGACCATACCGGCAACGAAATGTTTCTGTAAAACGAAGAATATGATTGCGGTAGGTATGGTTGTAAAGAAGATGGCAATCATAACTGCACCGTAATCAATCGTGTACCCTGACCCCATGGCTGAGATAACAAGTGGCACCGTGTAGTTACTTGGTGACTGAAGAATAACTAAAGGCCATAAGAAGTTATTCCATGCGCCCATAAATGTAACAATTCCCGCAGCAGCATAGGTCGTTTTCATCGTTGGAATATATATTTTCAAAAACAATCCCAGCTCAGACAAGCCGTCCATCCTGCCTGCTTCAAGCAACTCCTTAGGAAACATCTTAGTATTCTGTCTAAAAAAGAAAACTAGAAAGGCAGTTGATACATAAGGAAGGATAACACCAAACAAGGTATCTATTCCTAAATTAGGTGCAATGCCAGAAATCGTCCCGAAGAGTCTGAATAGCGGAACCATCAAGGCAGCAAAAGGTATCATCATGGAGAGAAGAATAATGTTGTAGACCATCTCTTTTCCTCTACTTTTGTGCACCTCAAACCCATACCCGGCTAATGAAGAAATAAATATGGAAAGAATCGTCTGTCCGACTGACACAATGGTTGAATTAATAACCGCTCTGGATAAGAGGGTCGTTTCCAGCATGGTCCGGAAGTTTTCCATGAAATGAGTCCCCGGCAGCATCCGGCCTCTTGTAATATCAATTGAGGGATTAGTAATACTAATAATCAGAAAATAGAAAGGAAAGAAAAATATAAGTGAAGTCAAAATGAGAAAAGAATACATTAATACCTTTTTCATCGTATCATTTTGTTTCATTTTTTCTCCCTCCCTACTCTGAATTGGATAACTGATAGTATAATTACAAACACCACAATACTATAAGAAACGGCTGAAGCGTAACCGAAGTTAGGTGTGTATTCAAATGACAAGTTATAAATGTACTGGGAAAGCGTCGTCGTGGCATTTCCCGGTCCTCCACCAGTCAAGTTCATCGGTTCATCAAACAATTGGAGTGTTCCGATAGTTGACGTGATGGATGTAAACAGAATCACCGGTCTCAGCATCGGAATAGTAATCTTGAAAAACTGCTGAATGGCGTTCGCACCATCCATACGGGCAGCTTCATAAATACTAGGGTCCACATTTTGTAAAGCGGATAAGTAAAAGATCATATTGTATCCTGTCCATCTCCAAGTTATGGCAATGATAATCAAAACACGTGCCCAGAACGGATTACCCAGCCATAAAATTGGACTGTCTACTAAATTTATAGCCATCAGTACCTGATTCACGATGCCGTTATTAGCAAAGAGGTAGCGGAATACCAGTGAGTATGCTACCAAAGAAGTGATAGCCGGAAGAAAGACAATTGTTCTAAATACACCTTTAAATTTCAGCGTTTTCTGATTTAAAAGCACAGAGAACATTAACGCTAGAATAATCATTAACGGTATTTGAAAAATCAAAAATATAAACGTGTTGGTCATGGCTCTAATAAAGGCCTGATCATTGAATAAACGTCGATAGTTATCCAGTCCTGTGAAATTTAAATTGACACCTGCTCCTGTATGAAGTGAAATCCAGAAAGCCTGAATCATCGGATAAAAATAGAACAGTACAATAAACATGGTTGGAATAATGACAAATGTCCAACTCATAATCACTCGATTGCGTTCAAGTTTCCCCATCTTTTTTTTCTTGGGGCTCACTTTATCGGATGACATAATTTTTCCCCCTTTTAAGCAATAAAGGCTCTCTCAACGTTTTAGATTGAAAGAGCCTGTAGTGTAAATCGCTTCAGAACTTACATTGCTGATTCTGCTTGACTCTGTGCATTTTCAAGTACATCATCTAAGTCAGCGCCACCCAGATAATCTTGCAGAGCGACAGCTAAGATATCCTGAATTTCATAGGTTCTCTGACCAAACTCAACTTCAGGAATCTCCTGTGTCCATTCTGCTAGATCCTGATAAATCTGCTGTCCGCCATAAAATTCTGCTTCATATTCATAGGCTTCTCCTTCAGTAGCCGGTTCATAAGCACCCATAGCTCCAATTTCGACTAATAGGTCCTGATAGAAGTCTACATCGGAACCAAATGTGGCAGCTAAAAATTCTGCAGCCATTTCTTTACTTTCAACATCAAGAACATAGATAGATGATCCACCTAAGTTTGATGCGTTGACTGAGCCTTCAATACTTTGTCTTGGAATAGGAGCAATTCCCCAATCGCCAGACTGATCTTCCGCCTGCATGATAGATGCGTTAATCCAGTTACCGGTTGGAACTGTAACTACATCTCCATTATTAAATGTCTGAATGAACTGATCCCATTCATTATGGACATTCATAATGCCTGCATCAACCATTTGCTTGTAGTTTTCAAAAGCCAGACGAAGAGATTCATTTCCTTCGATGTAAGGAGTAACCCCATCCTCTTCATCTGTCCACCACTCACCTGATGACTGCATCATGACACGCATCAAGCCTAAATCGCCATGGTCATTGGTAATCCAGCTGATTCCCGTCTGCTCGTAGACATCTTCACCAATTTCAATGTACTCTTCCCAAGTTAAATCTTGAAGGTCATCCAATGAATAGCCGGCTTCTTCTAGATAATCAGTTCGTACATAAAGTCCAGTTACGCCTGTATCAAATGGAACGTTATACACATTATCTTCATGTGTTCCCGCAGCCAGTTTATAATCCGCAAAATCATCAGTCTCGTAATAATCACCAAGAGCATAGAAGGAACCTTCATAGGAGTTCAAGAAGCTCGGTGCACGGTAATCTTCAATGAATACGATATTAGGAAGTCCTGTCTCTACACCCGAGCTCAAGCTTGTGTTAAGTCTCTGTACGACGTCTTCCTGAGAGTTTTCGACTATATTCAAACTGAAATCCGGATTATCCTCCTGATAACGTTCTTCTGCCATTTCGAGTGCCACAACGTTGAAGTTTGGATCCCATGTCCAGACCGTTAATTCGGTCGGATCATCAGTAACCCCTTCAAAATCATCACCGTCGGCGGCATCCCCATTGCCGTTGCCATTTCCTGTGCCATTCCCGTTGCCGCATGCGGCTAATAGTAGTAACGCTGATGCACTTAAAGCTAAATATGCTTTTTTGTTAATCATGTTTACCCCTCCACTTTTTTATTTTTTTAATGGTTTAACACATAATTAATGGTGCAGATAAGGAATTAAGGATAATGAGTATGCGTACGACTCATTTTTAAGCTGATACTGGTCCATGACACCCGGACCACAACTGGATGAACCGATACCGTTGACTTTGTAATCTAAATTCAGTTCATACCCTTTCAATGGTGTTAACTCAAAGCGGTGTTTAGACTCATCAAGGTCACGTGTTGAAAATTCACTGACGGAAAAATTAAATGAATCGCCTTTGACCAGCAAGCCTTCTCCTCGTTCATTATAGAATGCTGCCCAGTGCACGTCGCTCCTGTTACCACTTTCCTGAGGCATAATGTAAGGCGTTGTCAGCTTATTTGTATCTTTTTTCCAAATGCCTTCTCTCACAGCCAGTGAGATGTCTGGATAAGATTCTCCAGGCCCTAACCCCTGCCATTTAGTTGAAGATAAGTCCTTGGAAATCATGAGCTGACTTCCAATTTTAGGTAACGTCTCACACCCTTTTCCGAATGCCTTTGAAGAAACGGAAAAATCTATCTGGCCTGTTTCGCGAACGGTATAAGTTGATTCACAGCGGAATCCCCATTCAAAAATCGGTGGTGCCAACGTACTCTTAACAACTATTTTAATAGTTTGACTATCACCTTGCTCTATATCGAAAGATTCAATTCTTTCCTGCATTTTATCGAGCGCAAATGCCTTCCAATGTTTTTCACTGTTTGATGACTTGAATTCATCATGGCTAATCCTATCATTATCAGTCAGTGCCCGCCAGAAGTTATGCGCTGGTCCTTTAGTAATCAGGTCCTCTCCATTGTAGATATATCGTAGAAGTTTTCCACTGAAACGATTAAATGTCACATTAAATAGTGAATTGCCAATTTCTACCTCCTCACCATTTTCTGAACACGATACTGGTTCTGACGGCATTTCTGAATTGACTGGATACGCAACTTGTCCCTCTCGTAATTTGAGTTGTCCCCATGCCACTTCATGACCGATATCCGCCCAGTTGTTTGGATACTTCAGTACGAATTGTACATTAAGGTAAACAGGCTCGTTCACATCAACATCATTCAGTTCCAAATGATACAGTTCGGACTCTCCTGGAACAATATTGTCAGTATTAATGGTTCCGTTCTGTAAAATCTCTTCTCCACGCATGACTTCATAAAGTCCGTACACATGATCTAAACTGATAAAATCATGTAGATTGGTTACTTTAATGGTGTTTTCCTCAGATGCTTCCAGTTCAACTCTGATTGGTTCAATGGCCTTCTTATATTCTGTCAGGGCCGGTGAAGGTTTTCGGTCCGGGAAAATCAGACCATCGATAACAAAGTTCCCGTCATGCGGGTCTTCACCAAAATCGCCTCCGTATGCAAAGAACTCTTCACCATTTTCATTAATTGCCCGAATACCGTGATCAATCCATTCCCAGACAAAGCCTCCCTGCAAGCGTGGGTAACGATAAAACAAGTCAACGTATTCTTTAAATCCTCCCGGACCATTACCCATTGCATGAGCAAATTCACATAAGATATGTGGTTGAGTTAAGTGAGTCTGCTTGCCCAGTTTTTCCATAGTGTCTACGTCTGTGTACATAGTAGAGAACATATCTGCACTCTGATTGACGTCTGTCGGTTCAAAGTTGGAACGTTCTAGAATATAGCGGGTCTCCCCCTCATAATGAATTAAGCGTGTGTCGTCTTTTTCCCGAGTCCAGTCAGCCATTGCGAGATGATTCTGACCAAAGCCCGATTCATTACCCAGTGACCAGATTAGAACGGATGGTCTATTTTTGTCTCTCTCCACCATCCTCTTCATACGGTCGAGATAAGCTTCTGTCCATTCCTCGCTGTCGCTCAGCCGGTCCCAGTCATTTACAAAGACAAATCCATGCGTTTCGATATCAACTTCGTCAATAACATAGAGGCCATACTCATCACATAACTCATAAAATCTTGGGTCGCTCGGATAATGCGAGGTTCTCACTGCATTTATATTGTGTGCTTTCATCAATCGGATGTCTTCTTTCATTACCGACACCGGTATATAGTGGCCCATGTCTGGATGAAACTCATGACGGTTGACGCCTTTAAAGAGGATAGGTTTTCCATTAACCTCTATTAGTCCCTTGTTAAGTCTGATTTCTCGGAAACCGACTTTCTGTGGTATGACACTAACTTTTTCCGCACCGTCATGTAACTGTATATAGAGATTATATAAATGAGGTGATTCAGCTGACCACTTTTCAGGATTCATTACCTGCTTGTTAAACACCCTAGTAGTCGAGTCGATTTGAATGTCTTCTTTAAACACTTCAGAATTACCATCATCCAGTATAAAAGTCATTTTACTGCCGATCGCTTCTTCTGAGACTTCAGTCTGTACAGATAATTCAGCATGTTCATAGTTTTTGTCAAATAGAGTTTTTATAGTAAAGTCTTTAATTCTACTGCTTCCTGAAGTTTTAATGTATACATCTCTGAAAATCCCTGATAACCACCACATATCCTGATCTTCCAGGTAAGTCTGAGCAGACCATTTATATACTTTAACCGTAACAGTATTTCTACCCTCTTGAATAAGTGCGGATACATCAAATTCAGCGGCGGTGCGACTGCCAGTCGAATACCCTACATACTGACCATTTACCCATATATCAAATGCGCCATCCACCCCTTCGAACCTTAGCGAGCTGTAGTCATCTACTGAGCTGATAAAGAACTCTCTTCTATAGATTCCCGTTGGATTCTCTGACGGAATGTGGGGTGGATCAACCGGAAAAGGATACTGGACGTTTGTATAGTGCGGCCGGTCGTAACCTTCAAACTGCCAGTTGGATGGGACCTTTATACTATCCCACCTTGAATCATCAAATTCAGGATGATAAAACCCTTCTGGACAGCTTTCAGGATAGGCGCTGTAGTGAAACTTCCAGTCCCCATTCAGCAGCTGAAATCCTTTAGACTGCATTCTGTCATTCAGTCGGGCTTTTTCAAGACTGTCATATTGAAAATGATAAGCGTATTCTTTCATTCGATTTTTGTGAACAATCGATTGTTCTAAATAATTCTTTTGAATAAAAATCCCGCCTCTCTTGATAAACTTTTGTAATGTAACCGTTTTATTTCTTTTGTATCTATACTATAAAAAAATTCACGAAGAAGTGCAAGCGTTTTCCTAAATATTTTTACTATATTTAGTAAAGATGCCGTTCTTACACTGTTTCCGACAGTTTTTTTATTTCGTCACATGTGTACTTCCATCATGTGACTGCCGTCAGTTTGTAAGATATACTTCTGAAATCTCCATTAACCTGGTAACTTGACTGCGAAACAGAATCGGGAAGCGGCGGCTGTATGAATAATCCTTTATACATTAGTTCACTTCCATAGTATTCTCTGCTTTTTCCTTCAATTCTGTACTTCTTATCCGGATCAAGGCCAGCCATCTTCACTCTCGGACGCATTGTGTTGGTTTTATCTAAAATGAGATAATAGAAAAAGAGTGCTTCGTCTTTCGCTTCATCAACAAACAGCCAGGCTGTTTCGTTTGTCAGATCAAATGGTGACAGCAAACGGTAAAATTGACCATACTGAATCAGCCGACGATTTTCCTTGTAGAAACGTATCTGCTCTTTGACGATATGCTTTTCTTCATCAGACAGACTGGTCGGATCCAATTCATACCCAAGGTTCCCCGCACTGGCAACGTCTCCTCTCATTTTAAGAGAAGTCGTGCGGTTAACCTGGTGATTCGGAACAGCAGAAACATGCGCTCCCATTGAACTAATGGGTAGTACTAAACTCGTACCTGACTGAATTTCCAGCCGCGCAACTGCATCGGTATTATCTGAGGTCCATGTCTGAGGCATGTAGTGCAGCATCCCCGGATCATAACGGCCGCCTCCTCCTGAACAACTCTCCCAGAGAATATTTGGATACGAGGACGTCAGTTCTTCCAGGACTTCATACAAACCCAGCATGTAGCGGTGAGTTACTTCACCGTCTCTCACACTTGAATCCTGTGAACCAATTTCAGTCATATTGCGGTTAAAATCCCACTTAATATAATCAATCGGCACGTCATCCAGGATTGCTTTCATCTGACTGACAATATTCGCTCTCACTTCTTTTCGAGTGAAGTCTAATATATACTGGTCTCTTCCTGAAGAAGCATCGCGTCCAGCTGCTTTAAGTACCCAGTCCGGATGATGTCTGAACAGCTCACTGTCTTCTGAAACCATTTCCGGTTCAAACCATAAGCCAAATTTCAACCCTTTAGCTCTGATCTTTTCCGCAAGACTTTTTAATCCGTTAGGTAACTTCTCTTCGAACACAAACCAGTCGCCCAAGGATGTCTTATCGTCATTACGCTTGCCAAACCAGCCATCATCGAGAACAAATAACTCAAGCCCCAAATCAACTGCCTTGTCGGCCATATCGAGAATCTTATCTTCAGTAAAATCAAAATAAGTACCTTCCCAATTATTTATCAGGACAGGCCGTTCTTCAAACTGGTATGAGCCTCTTATTAAATGGTGCTGGTAAAAACCGTGCAGTGTCTGCGAAAAATCGTTCAGGCCGCTGCCGGAATAAGCCATAACTACTTCAGGCGTCTGGAAGATTTCTCCTGGTTCAAGCTGCCAGTTGAAATGCTGTGAGCTGATTCCCATTTGCAGTCGAGTCTGATTGTATTCTGTTACCTCAATATTGGACATGAACTCACCTGAATAAACAAAATGCAGACCAAATACTTCACCTGACTGCTCAGTAGTGTGCCGGTCACATAAGCCTACAAATGGCTGATACGTGTGGCTGGTTGTCCCTCGTTTAGAATCAATGCGATGCACACCACGGTGGATAGGATGCCGAACGATATCTCTTTCTCTTCCCCATCCTCCAGGCAATTGAATCAGTTCAAAATCAGAACGGTCAAAATCGAGTGAGACAGTTAACAGTTTATTTAGTTCAATTGTTTTTTCTCCTTGATTTAAAACCTTAACTGATCGAGTAATGACAGGATAATTTTCGAAAATAGTATAGGTAAGTTCGACCAGCAATTGACTGATTTTATCTCTTAGATTTATTTTCAGTGTCTGAGCTTGATTTTCTTTTGACAAATAAGTATGTGGCAGTCCTTTTAACGGTTTTTTCCCCTCTTCAATTGAAAAGGATTCATACTCAAGCTGTGTTGAAAAGGTCCCGTCAGTATAGCCTATTTCAAAAGCTGATTCCCTGTAGTCTCCATTATTATTCCCTGGATATTCCTGAGGAAGCGTATTTAGAGAAAAAACTCGGTCTGTTGATCCGCTGGGATTAGGCGAGAAAGAACGATCCCACATTGGAAAATCACTGTCCGCATTAAGGTTGGCAATGGACTTTCCCCAGTAGACATGTGCCAGATACTTTCCGTGGACAACGGCTAGCTGATAGCTGACCCACTTGTTGTTTAAATGAAAACTTTTAGACTGCTCATTAAAATGTATAGACATGTCGGCCTCCTGTTTTTGTAAACGTTTACTAAATTTATACCATTAAATTTACTAATGTTCAAATATTAATTGCCTGCTGACGACATATTAACTGAATTATATTTTAAATGGCGGCTCATCTGTAAATTCGATTTCTGATTGACTGACGCCTTCGGTTTCAAATACAACAATTTCATTAGCCCCCTCTTTCAACAAAGGCGACGGTATATAAAGTTTATACTGTGGCCCTTTTTCCCAGAATCTTCCAATGTTAAAGCCATTAATAAATACACAGCCTTTTCCCCACCCTGACATATCAATAAAGGTGTCCAACTTACTTTCAATGGTTAATTCGAACTTGTAGAAAGCCGGCTGATTACTTTCATAATTTTGGTTATAATCCACTTTTTCGATATTATCTAAAGGAAGAGGGTACGTGGCCCAGTCACTTCTTAACGCACCATTAACGAGTACACCATCGGCAATGCCTTTTCTCTGATGCATCATTCTCGGGCCGTAATAGACCCTGCCCATGTTTTCGACTAGGATAGAGAGCTTATTTTCATCATCCATTAAATCAAACATGACCTTATCCCCGAGTTCTTTATCATATTGAGTAATCATGTGTTTGCCGTTAACGTAGACTTTCGCCCTATCAGCTGCTCCAAGTAATCTGAAATCTTCTATTGTTCTCGCTTTTCCTAAATTATGCTCATAAATGATATAGCCAAGTGACTGGTTCAGCTCTTCCATTGATTGGATATAGGGTTTTTCTATTGGTTCAGAAAGATTATTTATATTTGCGAATAGAGACGTTTTCTCGCTGACTTCTATTTTTCCGTAAGCTTTCAACTTGATGGGTTCAGGTAAAGCCGGTAATTCTGTCTCAATGAATGGTTCAATTGTTTTTCTAAACAGTTTGTACTTTTTAGTCACCTCTCCCCATTCGGTTAAGGGTGCATCATAGTCATAAGATGTCACATCAGGCGTCAGTTCATCATAGTAGTTCGATCCGTTAAAAAAGCCAAACTGCGTGCCACCGTGGAACATATAAAAATTGATGTGCCCCAATTCTAAAATAGCTTTAACTGCTTCGGCTTGTTCATGACTGTCCGTTTTCTTGAACTCCTTGTCTCCCCACGCAGTAAACCAGCCATTCCAAAATTCCATTACCATTAGAGGGATTGGTTTACCTACAAAATCTTTCAATGCTGTAAAATGCTCCTCAGGCTTTGAACCAAAATTCACCGTAGGCAAAGTCTGCTCTGTGAGTGTTCCGTTTTCCAGCATATCCAGCCAAGTCCCACCACTGGTGACCAGAGGAACGGCGACACCATTATCTCTCATCAGCTGAGTCAGTTTGTTCATGTAGCTCTTATCATTACTGTAACTGCCGTATTCGTTTTCTACCTGCATCATAATAATCGGCCCATTTTCAGTAACTTGAAGTGAGTTGACTTCTTTGAATAGCCGATCAAAATAGTTCGCCACTTTCTCCATGAAAGGTGCAAAATCAGTTCTCAAACGCATATTTCTGTCTTTTAAAAGCCAACCCGGCAGTCCTCCAAACTCCCATTCCGCGCAGATAAAAGGAGACGGCCTCAGTATAACGAACAGCTCAAGAGACTCTGCGGTTTTTAAGAACTGCGCGAGATCTGCCTGTCCCTCAAAATTAAACTCCCCTTCCTGTGGTTCGTGGAAGTTCCAGGGTACATAAGTTTCAACTGTATTGCACCCCATAGCCTTGAGCTTCAATAGCCTGTCTTCCCAGTATTCCGGCACCACCCGGAAATAATGAATAGCTCCGGAAATAATTTTTATAGGTTTCCCGTTCCAGTAAAAATCTTCTTTAATTTCAAACATAGCACTTCTCCTTTTAACTTCTTAATAAGTAAAGAGTACAGATTATTTGAATTGTTGTAAACCTTTTCATTGTTTTTAAGAATAAACATGAACTTACTAAGTTTGTCGGAGTTTCTGTGAAACTCCTTCCGATTAGGGGTTAATCGATACAAGTTCGGCCGTTTGATATGCAAAGTTATGCCGAATAACATCTTACGACACAAGTTCTCACTTAAATTTGCGAAACTCATACCGAATAACAGCTAATCGGTACAAGTTTGACGTTGGAAATCCTCACCTTATATCGATTACACTCAAACAGTTCTTTTCAAATAGAAAAAGACCAGCCGCAGCTGGTCTTCCTTATTTAATTACCTAATTGAATAACCCGCGCTACATTTTCGGCTGTCTGTTTTAGATTGGCGTAGCCTTGACTTAACGCGTCTTCCAAAGAAACGGGCTGATTCAAGATACTGAATACGGCATGAATCCCTTCATCGTAAACAGATTCGTATCCTTCTGAAATCGAACCTGCAAGTGCAATCACCGGAACACCGTGTTTCTTTGCGACACGGGAAACAGCTACGGGTGTTTTTCCGTAAATAGTCTGGTGATTAATACCACCTTCCCCCGTTATGACCAAATCCGCATTCGCTACTTTTTCATCGAGCTCGAGTATATCGACTAAGAGTTCGCCGCCGTTTTCTAGTTTGCCGTTTAAGAAAGCCATGATGCCGGCTCCTAATCCCCCAGCTGCTCCTGCTCCAAGAACGTCTTCGAGATTAACACCGAGCTTCTGTCTGATGACTTCTGCAAAATGTCCCAGGTAACTATCCAGCTGTTCCAGTTGATCAGACGTTCCACCTTTTTGGGGACCGTAAATGAAGGATGCACCCTTTTTACCAGTTAAAGGATTATCAACGTCACAGGCTACACGAAAGTTGACATCTTTCAGCCTAGGATGCATGCCCGATAAATCAATTTCAACGAGGTCTTTAAGTCCTTCTCCTCCTAGTGAAATTGATTGTCCCTTTTTATCAAGAAGTCGGCCGCCAAGGCTCATAATCATACCTGCGCCACCGTCATTCGTCGCACTTCCGCCAAGGCCGAGGAGAATCTCCTCCACGCCTTCATCCAAAGCATCTTTAATCAGTTCTCCGAAACCGTATGTGGTCGTAATCATCGGGTTCCTTTTTTCAAACGGAACTTGATCCAGACCGGATGAAGCTGCCATTTCAATTACAGCCAATGTTCTGTCACCAGACAAACCATATGAAGCTTCAACCGGCTGATTCAGTGGACCAGTTACCTCGATTGTCTTTAACGTGCCGCCAGTTGAATCGATAACCGACTGCACAGTCCCTTCTCCCCCGTCTGCCATTGGAACCTTGACATACTCAGCATCCGGAAAAACAGATTTCATTCCTGCTTCAATCGCCTCGCAGGCTTCCAGCGCCGTCAGACTTTCTTTAAATGAATCAGGGGCAATCACTATCTTCATCGTATCCATCCTATCTAAAACGTTCTTAATTATAAATTATTGCTGTGGCTTCATTATACAATAAGATTGCAGTGAATATTGAAGTCTATTTATCTTACCCAAATAAATTCATAAGGATTCAAGGTATGTTTTCCGACTGCCTCTTTCTGTGATTGCAGCTCTGTGCCGTCAAACGGGAGGTTTACTTCAACAACCTCATCCGATACATTTACCGCAAAGAAGATACGTTCAGCAGTTTCCACGTTCTCTCTAATTAATGAAAAAACTCTGTCGTCAGACTCGATTATTTTCTGCTCTGCATAAGGAGAAAATGCCGATGATGATTTTCTGACAGCAATCATGTTTTTCATGCCGTTAAAAATCGACTGCCGACGTGAGTTACTTCTCAGTTCCTCTTTCAACTGATTAACTTCCAGCTTTTCGCGGTTGATGCGTCGGTTAATTCCTGACTTTTCCAAACCTTCCCGGTCATTACCCGATCCCAGTAGCGAGTGATAATAAATAGCCGGTACACCGATGAAAGATAACAGTATGGAATGGGCAGCCAATGATTTTTGCACCAGCTGTTCAGGAGAATCCTCTTCATCTTTTAACATATCCATATAATTAATGTTCAGCTCATATGGTGACTCACTGCCATCTGGATTAGTCTTATATGAAACTTCTCCACCATTCTGTTTGACTTTATCCAGCAGATTACCAAGTTCATCGTTGTTTAGAATCCCTTCCACTGGTCTTACTCCAATGCCGTCATGACTCGCCAGGAAGTTAAAGTACGTTGACTGGTCTGAGACTTTCTCAATTGTCTTTGCCCATTCCGATAACTTTTCCGCATTTTGTGTAGCGAAACTGTACTGAACTAAAGGCGGCAAAGTAAATTGATAGACCATGTGCGCTTCGTTAGTGCCGTTGCCAAAATACGAAATGTTTTCCTTATGCGGTACATTCGTTTCAGTAATAATTTGTACTTCCGAATCTATGACTGAAGTAATTGTGTTCCACAACTTAATAATTTCATGAGCCTGATCTAGGTGGATACAAGATGACCCTGATTGTTTCCATATGAAACCAATCGCATCCAGTCTGACACTCGAGGCACCCTTTTCAATATATTCCAGTAAAATCTCAGTCATTTCGAGCAGAACTGGGAAATGGTTAAAGTTGACGTCAACTTGGTCCTCGCTGAACGTAGTCCAAACTGTTTTCGTACCATTCTCTCCTTCGTAGGAATGAAACAATGGAGATGTTCTCGGTCGAACAACATTGGAAGTGTCAAAATCTTCTGTTTTCTCGAAGAAATAGTGTTTAAACTTGTCGTCATCTGCTAAGAAACACTGGAACCAGTCACTTGATTTAGACATATGATTGGCTACAAAATCAAACATCAACCGGAAATCTTTAGAGAATTCCTCAATGTTGGCCCACGTACCCAGGTCCGGATTGATTTCTCTATAATCCAGTACTGAAAAGCCATCATCTGATGTATAAGGAAACATCGGAAGCAAATGCACGTCTGATATCATGTCTTCTGCTTCTTCTTTTAGGAAGTGGTGAAGCGTTGATAACGGCGACTGATTTTCTTCATAAACGCTGTCTCCATAAGTGATCAAGTAGACATTTTCTTCTGTCAGCCGACTGGTTTGATTATCTAATGCTGACCATTTGTCTACCAACTTGTTCAGTTGTTCAGTATACTCAGGCTGATAGTCTTCGCTGTAGATTGCTTTTAGGTGCTTTTCAATTACTGGTTTCAATGAGTCTATCTGATTCATGTTAAAACTCCTTTATTTTTTCAATAGAACTGTCTGATATCCTTTTGCAGGTACAGTTAGTGTATCTACCTCATCAATTCTGTTTTCTTTCAAATTAGTTGTATAGACCGTCTTAAACATTTTCGTCAGAATAGTTGCTTGCTCTGGTTGACTGTGCGGATTATATAGACGAACAATAACACCCTTTTCTTTTTCAGCTTTCTTGAGGGAACTGATAAAGACTTTATTGTTGCTTATCTCCAGAAGACTCATTTCCTGAGGAAGGGATTCTATTGGACTAGGAATTTCGAAACGGTCAAGTCTTTCTTCGAATGTATTCAGTTTCTGATTCTGATAAGTGATAATCTGTTCATTATACTGATCAGCCAGTTCAAACAGTTCCTGTTCTGACTTGTGTCCTAAACTAACGGCATAATCAAATGACCATTCTCCAATCATTTGAGCATCAGGTGTTTCAACTACTTTATTATTGATACCGGAAGCACGCCCTGGACGCCACTCAAGATCATCTCGACCCAATAGATCGACGCTTCTGAATAGAGTTAAAGCTAATTGGTTATGTTCCGGTAGAACTTCGTATTCTTTTAGTCCACTTGTGAAAGCAGTAATGGCTTGGGAGTCACCTTCAAAACCGACGAAACGTTCAATAGTATAGACTGGAACCGGCGCTTCTCTGTATCCTTTTTCTTTCCAGTAAGCCAGGCGCTCTTCCACTAGCGGACGTTCAATGAGGCTGTACCCTTGATCCCCATAGGAATACTTACCTTCTTTGACCGGTGTATTCAGGCAGACTCTCACTCGGTGATCTTTCGCCTGATTATCCAGTGTATGGCGGACACGAATGAATGTATCATCTGATCTAAGTTCTATAGTGGTTTCTACCTCAAAATCCACCACTTCAGTTGAGTCTGTTTCTGTCCGGTCATTTAAACTTGCCGGTAACTTTCCTTTGTGAAGTACAGTCATCTTCTGAACATGTTCGTGTTTTTCGACAGATAGCAGTTCAACTTCTGAAAGATGAATGGCTCGTGAGCCAACTAAAGGAGAATAATCATAAGAGTCTCCTGCATCAGCTGTGTCTTCAAACGTAATGAAGTCTTCAATTTCCTGCTCAGTTGTTTTATCAGTGAGACGCAACTGGTTGTCCTTAACAACTAAACTGTAAAGATTGTTTTCTATAGTGTTTAAGCCTTCTTCTTTGTGGTGTTTATCCTCACTAATATTAGGATAAATTGTCAAAGTTGTATACCCCAAGGAAGGAACGGTTATCGATTGAATCAGTATCTTATGCTTGTAATACCCTGGCAAAGGAATTTGTTTCTCGCCTTGATCGGTTACCTGGACTTTTTTGCCACCATCAACATATTCCGACTGCACTAATGAGTATGGAACTGGCTTCCCTTCAGCATCTTCCAAAGAAAACCCTTCTTCTCGTGTAAACAGTGTAACTTCAAATGACTGCGTAGCTGTTTTAGCCTGTGTATTAAATACTAGCAGACAATTATCCAGATTGTTGCCTTTGACAACTGCCTGAGTTAACTGCTTTTTAATGATATTCAAAAGACCATCCACTTGGCGATTTACCTTTTTCAAGCGTTCAACAATTCCGCGATTGGTATCATCTGAATTACAGCCACCAATGCTGTCATGCGCATGAACGTCAAAGAGCTCTTTCCACATGTCATCAATGCGCGCTTTTGGATATGTCAGCCCTTGTTGTTCTCCGATTACAGCTAATGGTTCCAGCTGATTAATCAGCTTATGTTCAACCAGACTATTCCAGTATTTGATATCATAGCGCTGTGAACGAATTGTTCGGTGCATGCGTGACAATTCTGTTCCAATCAGTTCACCCTTAATGATATGCGTAAAGGCCTCATCATCCCACGTTTCTTCCATATAGGTTTCATAATCAGATAAAACATAGGTATGGCCATCTTCAATAGCGTTCAACTGGTTAACTGTCTCAGGGAAATGTTCCCGAATAAGTACCTGGTCACCGCCTGAAGGGAATAAGATGTGATCTGTTCGACTGCTTAAATGGCTGATTTTTTCAACCAATGGATAAAGCGTTTCATTCCGGTACCCTTCTCCTGTTTCCAAATATTTTCCTGGACCGTATCCCAGCGGTAATAGGGCTGATTTCACTCCTAAACCGTCAGGTGATTCCCATTTAAAATGAACATCGCCGTCCAGCTCATCTGTGTAAATGCCTCTTTGCAGGACACTGTAGTCTATACCGAAGCCATGAAACACTGACGGCAGGTAGGTGTTTTGTCCAAAGATATCCGGCAGATAGCCCACATTCATGCTGTGACCAAATGCTTCCGCTCCAAGAACACCGTATAATAAATTACGAACCAATGACTCTTTGTGAACCAATAAAGAGTCAGCCTGGGTATACCATGGTCCAATAAACAGGCGTTTTGCTGTTACCAGTTCTTTGATTCGGTTTTTATTATCCGGTTCAACTTTCAGATACTCTTCCACTACAGACAACTGTCCGTCAAAGACATAGCCCGTATAAGACTCATCCTTTTCAAGTACGGTCAGTAAGTGCGACATGTTTTCAGCTAATATTAAGTTTGAATCTTCTATTGTAAAATACCATTCGCGATCCCAATGAGAGTGCGGAACGATATAAACGCGTTTTGAATCCACTCGTCTTCCTCCTGTTTAATACAATAACCGCGAGGATTTAAAGCCCCCACGGTATTGTTTTTTAATGTTTATATGGTCATTCGTCCTTTTTTGATCAGGCTGTTTCGTATGAAGATATTTGAAAATGCAATGAACAGGACACCGACTAAAAGACCGATTAGATAAGCAACCACGTTGTCAACCAGTGGCCATCCCCATACAGCGGGAAGCGGCAGCCACTGAACAGCACCTAAGAGTACGGCTGTTACAGATCCTAAAATAGCTCCGATAATATTTGTCGGAATGGTAATCAGCGGATTCTGAAGCATGAAAGGAATTGCACCTTCACTGATAGCCAGGAATCCAAGCAAGATTGACGTGTTCCCTGTTACACGCAAGTTTGCATTAAACACGCGGCGACCCACGACAAATTTGTCAATAACTGTTGCGACACCTAAACCGATTGGTGGAATGACAATGGACAAGACTCGTGCTGTCAGCGGGAATACCCCGTCTGCTGCCAGACCAATATTAATCGCTCCAGCTGCTTTGTTGACTGGTCCACCTAAATCAAATGCTGTAGCTGCTGCGATAATTGACGATAGAATCACTTCGCCAGATTCGGCTGAAGCAACGATGGCCCGCTCCATCCAAAGATTGACGGTTCCAAATACTGGATCAACAATGTAGAAGTTGGCCAGGAATATAGCCAGAACAGAAACAGCAGGAATCAGGAACATTGGCTTCATGGCCTGAAGATTTTTGTGCAGCTTAATTTTCTGGTTTAGAAAGCGTGACAGATATCCGGCCAGGAGACCTAAAACTAAGGCACCAAGGAAACCAGAGGCAATTCCTCCCTCAATTCCCCAAAAACGGAAATGAACTCCGTTTGCAAACAGTCCTCCGACAAAACCGGCTACGATACCGACTCGGTCTGCTATAGCGTATGCTGTATAGGCCGCAAAAATAGCATAAATGAATTGGAACAACATAAAGCCTAATTTATCCAAGTGATGTAAAATGACAAAAAATTCATTACTGTGAGTGGCAAAAGAGATATCATTAATTTCATTAACTAGTCCAAATGGCATAGCTCCTAGTTTAGCAATACCCATCATCAGACCACCGGCAACAAGAAGCGGAATCATATAGCTGATACCTGTCATGATGGCCTGAACCATTTCCTGTAGCACCGTCTGTTTCTTACCGTTATGATCTTGTACTGGCTGTCCTGAACTGCCCTCTTCCGCAGCTCTGACTGTGCCATCCGGGCTATTCAAAACTTGATTGATTAACTTCGCACTGTCTTTTAAAGGCGCTGCAACACGAGTCTGTACAAATGGCAGCCCTTTAAAACGGTCTTTTTCCTTGACCGGCAAGTCTGTCGCGAAGATAATACCGTCAGCTTTGCTTATCTGGTCATACGTAAAGCGGTCTTCAATCCCTGTTGCACCTTGCTTTTCAGTGATAACCTTATAACCTAGTTCTCTGCCCGCTTTTTCCAATGCTTCAGCCGACATATAGGTATGAGCAATGCCGGATGCGCAGGATGTGATACCTAAAATAGTTTTCTCTGATTTAGTCTGTTTCGAGTGAGCTGATGACTCTTCAGTCTGCTCTTTTTCATAAGTATTCAGACGCGTCATAAATTCATCCGGATTAGACGCTTTCAGCAGTCCGTTGAAATACTCCTGGTCCATCAAACGTGTGCTTAATTCAGCCAGTACGTTTAAATGAGTTGAGCCGGCTTCTTTTGTCGGGATAGCTAATAGGAAAACAAGTTCTACCTGGTTATTCGGGTCGATACTCTCCCAGTCCTCGACCGGTTTTTCCAGTCTCGCTACGGCAAAACCGGCTTCGTTCACGGTATCCGATTTACCATGAGGAATCGCCAGACCGTTCTCCATACCGGTTTCAGACGTTGCCTCTCTCTTCATAACGCTTTCAAAAAAAACCTGTTCATCTGATATGACATTCTCTGCTTTCAACGACTGAACCAGCTCGCGTAGAATATCTTCTTTATTTGTTGATTGAATATCGTAACGAATCAGATTCTGATTGGTCAGTTGTGCTAAATTCATTTTTTATCCTCCTTGTTTTTACATGCGCTTTCATATCTCTATGTACACTTTACTCCATATTATTCTATTCGTGTAGTACATCCCCTGTACATTTGTACAGATATAAATTAGACTGTTAATGACGACTTACATATGAATTTTAAGAGGAGCTATTATGGGAAAATTAATTAGTCTATTCTCTAGTCACATTAGAGACTTAACGTTTACAGAAAAACAGGTGCTCTATTTTATTGAAGATAACTTGGAGCGCGCTCAAACAATGTCTTTGACAGCTATAGCCGAAGAAAATAATGTAAGCACCACCACCATTGTTCGGTTGAGTCATAAGCTCGGTTACTCCGGCTTTGCCGAACTGAAATTTAATTTAAAACGCCTATACGCGGAGTTCAATGCCTCGGACAGTTTAAATGACCTGGATCCCGTTCATCAATATATGGAACAGCTCGCAACTGGGTTAAACCAGCTGGATGTAGAACTGGTCAAAGAAGCAGCCGATTTGATGAAGCACTCCAAAAAAGTAATTATTGTATCCGTCGGTCTCACTAAAATGGTCGGCGAATATATGAGCAAACGTCTGATGCAGCTGAACTGTTCCTCTTCTTACATTTATGAATCCCATATGATTGATTTGCTGACTAACTGGGTAAGTGAAGAAGACTGTATTGTGTTTATCTCCTCAAGCGGTAATACTGAAACACTCTTGAAAGCCGTCGAAAAAATGGACCATCTGGGTATTCCCACAATTGCTTTAACAAACAATCCGGACAGCTCGCTGATGAAATCAACTGAAATCGGCATCAGTCTATCTGTACAGAATCAATTATACGGCGGCTATGATATTTCTGCCCGCTCCTTCTTAGTTGTATTAAGTGACCTGATTATAGATTACTATCACCTGCTTGATGAGTAAGAGAAAACACATGATAGAAAGCCTCCTATTACTGTACAGTAGTGGGAGGCTTCATTATTTTATAATATGGAGTGACACCCGTACTTTGAGTGTGGTGTCTTCTTTTGTTGAGGGTTACAGACTAATCGGGTGCTGTTTTTATTCAAAAACAGCAAACTTGTGCCGAATAGCTATTAATCGATACAAGTTTACTGGTATTAACCTAAAACTCATACCGATTAGCTTTATTCGACACAAGTTTCTTTCGAAAGTAACGAAACTCATAGCAATTAGACCGTAATCGGTACAAGTTAGAGGGAAAACTCCTCTAACTTGTGTCGATTAACTAGCAATCACAAGATTGAGTCTCTTTTCTTTAAAAAAAGACAACTGCCGCAGCAGTTGTCTTCCTCATTTGGATTTATCTGTTTGCTTTTCCTGGAGCAACTTCCTTACGGTTGTTGTTCTGGTTTCCACGGTTTTCGTGATTCTGACGGTTGTGATTGTCATTGTCTTTGTTTCCGCGGTTCTGGTGGTTCTTTCTGTTGTGATTCTCATTGTCACGGTTATTTCCAGGCGCTTCTGGTTCTTCAGGCTCAGCTCTTTCCTCGATTGGTAACGTCAGAATTCGGCCTTCTGTTGGAGCATAGTTCACAGCTCCTTCAGCTTCAGTTGTTTCCTGAACGAATTGAATCAAGGCATTTGTTACCTGTCCGGCATCTTCCTGAATAATGGTTGCTTGAGAGAAGTCATATCCGTCTCCACCGGAAACAATAAAGTTATTTGTCGCAATAGTAAAAGACTCATCCAAATCCATTGGTTCACCGTACATAAATAAATCAGAATCAGCATAACGACCATTTTCATCTACATAGATAATGTAATTTAATCCAGATGTCTGCAGATCGATCTGTGCACCAAAACTATCGAGAGAACGCTCAAACGAATAAGCAATGATGTCTTTTAAGTCATGTCCAGTCATTTCAAGAATAGTAATATTGTTTCCGAACGGATCAACGGTGAAAATGTCTCTTGCAGTAATATCCCCAGCTGCGATACTCGCACGGATACCACCATTATTAGTAATGGCAATGTCAGTATTGGCAAATGTTCTAAGTGAATCAGTAATCATATTACCGAGTGCTACGTCCATTTCCCAGCGTGCATCACGACTCAAACCTGTTTCAGTATAACCAATGACTTGAGATAGGAGTTCGTCTGTTGCTTCGTTGTAAGAATTGACTAAGGATTGAACTGTTTCATCAACTAAAGCATCGTCCAGTTCTGAAACAGACTGAAGTTGACCGTTGACGGAAACGTCTTTCGTCTCCGCATCAATTGAAACATCGAGCATTCCTATGTTTCGCGCATTACTTCCTGCGTGTGCAATAGGTGTTCCATTAACTACACGCGGCTCTGACAACGCCGTATGTGAATGTCCACCGATAATTAAATCAAAGAAATCAACTTCTTCAGCTAAACGCTGATCAGCAGAATAACCAATATGGTTCAAGGCGATAAACACATCGACTTCATCTCTTAAGTATTCATATTCACGTGCTGTTTCTACATAGTCGTCAAACTCCAAACCGACAATGCCTGCTGGATTCGTCGCTGGTGGGTTTTGCGTTAATCCCAGAACGCCTACTGTAAAGTCGCCGAAATCAAAAATTTCAAACGGGTCTAAATCTTCAATTGGAATAGAGTTATCTACTACTCGTGTATTGGCTGATATCCAGTTAAAGTTCGACTCATTTCTTCTGTATTGGAAAACTTCCTGTCCATAGTCAAACTCATGGTTCCCGACTGTCATCAAGTCCAGATTCATGTGGTTCAACAGATTGATAATCGGCTCTCCGTCTTGAAGGTCAACTACTGGATTTCCACTGAAAATATCTCCTGCATCCAGATACAGTGAATTTTCAACTTGAGCACGCTGCTCCGTCAAGAAATATGCCATTTTACCAAAATTATCAATGCTGGCATGGATATCATTCGTATGGAAAAGTGATAAAGAATAGCTGTCTGAACCCTCGTCTGTGATGTCTGCTTCCTCTATTTCTTCTTCAGCGGACACCATCATAGGTGCAGTTAATAATAAGGTAGATGAGAATAAACTCAACACCCAATTTCTTCCTTTGTTAGCCATTGAAACACTCCTCTTTTATATTTTGTATAATACACTATAAGATAACAACAGCGTAGTATACGCTTCCATGTTATAGCAGGATTCCTTTGAAAGCAACCTACAAAAGGAAGATAAGAGCTTTCTAATAGTTACATTCTATACATAAATAATCTGGATTTGTAACGAATTCATTGGGTCGATTTGAAGTAGTCTTTCTCTAACTGGATTCAGACTTGATACCTATAAAGCAATATTTCACTTATAAACTTTCCATAGATTAAAGAAGTCTAGTAAATTCTTTATTATCACTTGTAACCAGACACACTGATCAATTCCTCATTGACAACTTTAAAATAGTTCAAAATAATTTAATGAGTTTATAAAAATAAAGACAGTATCTATAGTATCAAGACAACCCTAGGAGGACCATAAATCATGATAGTAAAAGACCGATCGAAATCATTGAGCCATTGCATTCTTGAATCCTTATACGTTCGAGATAATCTTTCATCCACTGCCAGGATTAAATACGAATCACAAAAGAAAGGCTTAGAAGGCGAACTCGAATTTGACCATTTGATTCAAGAGGCCAACTTACCAGGTCTAATTATTTGTGATTTACTTCTAAGTACAAAGGACACGCATTTTCAGATTGATGCTCTTTATATTACTGATGGACACATTTATCTATATGAGATAAAAAATTACTCTGGCTCTCAGAATTACAAGGATGGCTTTATTTACTCTGAATCCGGCTATGCAGTCCAAAATCCTATTGCACAGGTCGAGCGCAAGCAGTCATATTTGCATAACCTACTCTTAAATATGGGCCATCAAATTGAACTATCGAGTTATGTCATCTTTATCAATGCCGAGTTCTACCTGTACTCCTTTCCCGAAACACCCCAAGTTATTTTTTCAGGACAACTCCAAAACCACTTTTCACATTTGTCAAAAAATTCAAGAAAAGTGTCTTCAAAGACACAAACTCTTTCGAATAGATTGCTTTCTATGCATGTACATGACTATCGACCAACGAATCTACCCGATTATACTTTTTATCGGCTGAAAAAAGGAATTTATTGCCCAAACTGTTTAAAGTACGACTGCCATACAACGCGACAATTCCGTATATGCCCGCATTGTAATTATAAAGAGAAATATGCTGAAGCTATAAAACGCACACTAAGAGAGTTCAGACGGCTGTTTCCAAATGAAAAACTGACTAGAGAAATCGCCAACGAATGGTGCGGACTAGAATTGCCGTCTAATCGAATCAAATCTGCGTTGGTTAAGAATTTTGAGCTCCACCATTCTGGACGCAGTAGTTATTACACTTAATTTCTCAAAACACACCAAAAACAAATGCTAATAAGTTAGATATTTTTCGCTCGAGCGAAAAATTCCATTACGAAGATCCTGAAAGCTTATCTAGCAGCTCTGACAATTACGAAATCGGCTAATCGAAATAAGTTCTGATTAGCTTAAGACAAACTTGTGCCGAAAAAGGTTAAATCGATACAAGTTTCACCACAAAAAGAAAAAACTCATGCCGATATTGCCTATTCGACACAAGTTTACTCTGAAAGTCGAAAAACTCATGCCAATTAGCAGCTAATCGGCATGAGTTTCTCTTCTTTTATTCACTTTTCGTTAGGAAAGAGAGAGACCTCTCTCTTTCTACCTAATTAAACACCTAATCTAGTTATTATTCTTAAACCGGACCATCCATCCCAGTATCACAAAGTTAATCACATTTACACCTAAAGAAAAGACGAATGCCGGTATATATGAACCAGTAAAGTCAAAGATATAGCCGACCAGTGAAATCGAAAAGGCAGCTCCCAGACTCGTGGCAAAAGCCAGTATGGGGTACAGGCGCACAAAGTGATAGCGGCCGAACAATTCTTTAGTCAGCAATGTCACACTAACAGACGGGATGGAGAAGATTCCTCCATATAGTAAAGCCGCAGCATAAAGCAGTCCTTCCGAGGAAAATAAAATCATCATGACGCTAGCTACACCAACGAGACTGATCATCACCAGCGTACTTTTTATCGGACCGATTCGGTCACTGATGTAGCCCATTCCCAGTTTAAACACAATACTGCTGAGCATTGTAATGGACAACATGGTCGCCCCTACCGCACTCGTCAAGTTTACTGTCTGAGCAAAGCCTGGAAAGTGCTGGGGCACACCTATCAGCATTGTCTGAAGCAGTGTGAAAGCAAACATCATTCCAAACAGAAGTCCGCTAACGCCTCCTTGTGCCTCGCGTTTGATTGTGGCTTCTTTTTTAGCTGTCTGTTCAGCAGTTTCTTCTTTCTTCCCATACGGCAGATACCCGGAATCTCTCGGGTTTAAAGTATAAGGAATAAGTATAGCTGGCAAAGTGAATAAAACAATCAGTAGTCCCATCAACTGGTAGCTGACTTCCCAACCATACAGTTCAATTAAATTGGAGAATATAGGTGAAAATAGCGCGCCACCGACACTGCTGAAGCTTAGGACAATGCTCATAACTAAGCCGTGCTTTTCTTCAAACCATTCATTGACAACGATTGTCAATGGAACCCATGCCAGCATTCCACTCCCGATTCCTCGAACGGTTCCCAAAATGTTAAAGACAAGGATCGATTGAGTCATTCCCAACAGGACATTAGCCCCCCCTGCTAAAAGAACACCCACCAGCAAAAGACCCTTGAGCGGGAACTTTTTCACTAGCATCCCGGCATATAATGACATAATGGCCTTGGCAAACAAGGTTAATGTATTATGCATCGATACTGTCCCACGGTAAACACCTAAACTTTCAGCAATGGGCGTAATAAATACACCATTTGTCATGACCGGTAAACCAATCGCGCTGATGGTCACCCCACACAAGCTAAGCATCACGAGCCAGTGCTTCATACTCTTATTTTTCATATAAACGTCTCCACTTCATAAAAATTCTACATTATATCCAGTATACGCTCTTGAATTGCACTTGTGTAGAGAAGTTTTCCACCTTTAGCCAAAAAAACGCTGACACCTGTTAGGGGCCAGCAGATAACTTAATTGAAATTTACTCTGATTCAAGCGTAACCACTATAAGCTCAGGACGATTATTAACACGAAATGGAAACAGACTGTTCCCTAGTCCACGGCTCACTATCATCTGCGTGTCACCCTCTTCATACAAACCGCTAGTGTATTCTGGAAAGAAACCTTGAGTAGGTGCATATAAACCATTCACACCTGGTACTCGAATCTGTCCGCCATGGGCATGCCCTGTCAGAGCCAAGTCCACGTCTGTTCGGGCATACAACTCCATCACTTCGGCCCTATGGGATAGCAGTAGGTTAAAGTCTGTACCAACTTGATTAGTTAAGCCAACCAGACTATCCTGCAGAAACTGTTCCTGAGATCCGGCCATTTCAATTTCTTCTCGTGTGACCAATAACGGATCCTCCAGGCCGATCAAGCCGATTTCAGTACCCTCTCGTTCAAGCAATAAAGATGAATTATCTAAGTTAATGACTCCGATTGCTTCCATTTCTACTTGCAGTTCAGGATACTGCTCTGACGCTATTTCATGATTACCGGACACAAAATAAACCGGAGCCATCTCAACCAATTCAGTCAAGGCCTCTATAGCTACAGGAATATCCGTACGGTTGCTATCAATGACGTCCCCTGTCACTGCAATCAAGTCTGGGTTTTGTTCTCTAACCTTATCAGTTAGCTGATTGCCAAAATCCTTATTATGGAGATCAGAAACTTGTACGATTGTATAGCCGTCAAAAGCCTCGGGTATATCAGTATGATTAAAATCATAATGCGTCACTTGAATGGCGTTGTTCTGCCAAACCAAATAAGCAGCAATTAACATTGTAAATAGTAATAGTAATAGCAAACGAACGAGTTTAAATCTTTTCACAGAGTTATCTCCTCGAAACAATATATTTAGTAAATAAAAAGTGACTATTCAGTAATACCTACACACTGAATAACATTTAAACTATACGCTATTTTGAGAATAAATAACAGTGAATGATACTGAAACAATAAACTTTCGGTAACAATCTTTTTCGAGACAATTACACATCAAATCTTTGGGTTATGATATTGTATTTTTCGCTTTATACGAAGAAATAGAAACTGACTTTAATACACTTCCTTTCCTCATTTCAACTAGATATATAAATAACTAAATCATCTAAATTCTAATATTTATTCAAAATAGCCTAATCATGTTTTATACGCTTTCTTCCATAAAAACTTTTTTTGAATAGGTTTTATAAAGTGATAAAGCGTGTCTAGTTCCTCCACTTTAAATAAATAGGATAATAGTATATAAATGATTAGACCAGTTATTCCTTGTACTGAAATCAATATAATATCATTTAAATTAGTAATGTAATTCAATATAAATACAGCAGTTGAAGTTAGGAAAGAAATAATAGTTATTTTTTTGATGTCTTTTAGTTGATCGATAATTGAGTAGTTAATCATTTTTTTCGTGTAAGAAGCATTAATGAAATAAGAAATAAAATAATTTAGTACTAGTCCCCATAGTAGCCCGAAAATGCTCAATCTCAATAATAATACCATTGTAACAATAACTAATCCGATTAATTTCTCAATAAATTTCACTTTTAAATATAAGTCAGAGCGCCCTTTAACCTGTAGAATACTAAGATTAAGATTATGAAGGGGTGTAAACATGCCCGCTAAGCACAAGATTTGAAAAAAAGGAATAGCTGGTATCCAGTTTTTTCCTAATACAATTCTGAATAAAGCGGGGGCAAGCGAAGCTAATATAAGCATAACCGGAAATGTTATAAAAACTGTACTCTTAAATACTTTTTGAAAACCATATTTCAACCTAGACCCTTCATCTTTAAGCTTGCTGAATAAAGGGTAGCTGACTTTTTCTATAGATATTTCAATAGAATCAGAAGCGCTCACACTTAACTTCTGAGCATTTGAATAAAAACCTAAACTAGTTAAGGAGAATCCTCTTCCTATGATGACTGTATACAGATTCTCATACATTAATGTCAGCAATTCTGAAATCAATACTTTCCATCCGAAGTTAAATAACTGTTTAAAGGATGTAAAACTGAAATTAAGCGAAGGCCTCCATCTATTCACATAAATAAATGATAGACATTGCAATAACTGTAACAAAAGCACCTTAATAACTAAACTCCATATTCCATAACCGCTAAGAGCTAATCCAATCGCTATTAAGCCCGATATTATGGAGGCTCCAATGTTAATTTTCATCTGCACACCGAACCTCATGCTTTTTGTCAATAAGACCTTCTGCATTAAACCGATTGAATCTATTATAATTACTAATCCTAATACACGAATGACACTGATTAGTTGAGGAATTTCAAAGAACATACTGATTAAATCTGCTGAGAAAAATAGTAACACATACAAAGTAAGAGCCATAAAAACATTATAGAAAAAAACAGTAGAATAATCAGTCTGGCTGGAATCCTTTTCTCTAAGCAGTCCATTTTTGAACCCACTATCGACTATTGTTACAGATATCATTATAAACATCGTCATAATACCCAATACACCAAAGTCAGAGGGTAACAGTAATCTTGCCATGAACAATTGAAAGATCAGCTGAATCGCTCGAGAGCCGACCGTATCCATGAAACTCCATATCATGCTTTTTATAGTGCTATCTTTGTATGAGTCATTGTTATTCATAAACTGCCCCCTCAATTCTATGTTCTTTCAATATCTAAAGACTAGTAGCGGTTGTTAATTTCAAATAAATATATAAAACAAGAGTCCATAAAGAGATTTTATGATAATGAATGGTCTAGCTTAGAAATAGTCAGCTTTCAATAATACTTATAAACTGTTCCAATGCTTCATCATTAGAGTAATCTTGAGAATTCAAATATTCTCTACAATTTTCAATTAATTTAGGATTATTTAAAATTTTTAATAGATTATCATAGAGTGCATCCTCATTATTTTCACTTATAAAACCTTCTTTACCCTCTATAATCATTTCCTTCGCTGAAATTGTATTAGTTGTAATAACTGGTGTCCCTAAACATTTAGATTCGCCTATGACCATTGGAGCTGCTTCATGAAATGATGGTAATAAGAAAATGTCGGCATTTGTTATATAGCGATAAGGATTGTCTTTATTGCCATAGAGAAAAATGCTATTTTCAAGTGACCTTTCTTTTATATACTGCTCAATTTCACTTTTCTGGGGTCCATCCCCTACAATATGCCATTGTATTTTATAGTTATTATTTTTCAATTTCTTAATTGCATCAACTGTTCTAATTATTCCCTTCTCACTACTCAATCGAGCAACTGTTATCATGTTGAAAAATTCTTCATTATACTGAACAGGTTTCTCCATTCCACGTCTTTTTATGTCATTGAAATTATGGAAATTTTTAACACTAAAAACTTTTGAAGATAGTTCAGGAATTGCCTTTTTAAAATTTGAGCTGCAACCATTAGACACTGCAGCTATACTGTCAAACTTTCTATAGTAGTATTTATTTATTCCAGTGTTTCCTCCATATTTTAAGTAATCACAATGCACAAAGCCAATTTTTTTATCAGCCTCTACTTTACTTAACACATATTCATTACAGCCACCGTAAAACTGATTTTTTAACGACCCCTGTAAGTATGATATTGCCACATCATACCCTTTGATTGTCTGTTGAGTTGAAAATAAAATCTTAAATGGAAGAAAATTATTTATTAATTTAGTCCATAATGCTAATGCGCCGCGCAATAAATACAGGTGTAAACCCTCTTCACTTGTCTGATCCTGCGTTATACCTAATAACCTTAGATAAGAATTAGCTTCTATTAAAGTAACTTCTCCAGGTAAGCTCACATTGTGTTCTGCACCAGCATTAAAAATCAGAATAGTTACATCATATATTTCTTTAATTTCATTGAGGAGATTAACTAAAGCACTTGTTGTACCACCAGTATTTAAATTATTATTAACTATAATTATTTTTTTCTTCTCTTTCATAAGAATACCTCCTCGTATAATAAAGTAATTACCAATTTTTTTAAATTTTTATCATGTTTTAAAGCAACTATCGTTGCTCTTTCAATAAAAGTGCAAAAAGACACCTCTTCCCCCCTTAATCTGATAAAATGAAGTTCACTAAAACAAACA